>DATLAD010000205.1:0-2360 GCA_035527575.1 Dehalococcoidales bacterium | reverse complement strand
GCCATTATCCAGAACGCAGCAGCCAGTCCCATTATTTCCTCTTCTCCACGATTTTATCTATAAGCAGGGTCTGCTCGGGTAATTTTTCGGCAATCTCGGGGTGGTAATAACCGCTGGCGGGCCTCTCCGGCGACTCCAGCAGCTCGTCATCGCTCTGGACAAGGTCGCCGCGCCGGTATTTCGCCCTTTCGAAGGAGTAACCCATAAACAGGGCATCGTAAGGGCATGCCTCGACGCAGAGTCCGCACTGGATACAGTAGCCGGTATCGACCCGGTATGTCTCCACCTCGTATTTATTGTCCGCCAGGTTGGTGGCGGTAACGATTTCGATGGCGCCCTGGGGGCATGTCTTGGCGCAGGTAGCGCAGCCGGTGCATTTCTCGCGACTCCAGATAAGCTCGTTGCCGCGTGTCCGCCGCGAGATATTCAGCCGTTGCTCCGGGTACTGCGTCACCGTCGGGTGACGCACCAGGTGCTGGATGGTCACTATCATGCCCTTGATTAGGCCTATTCCATAGCGTTCAAACATTCAGTCTGCCCCATCCCAGCTTAAATAATTTCGACCACGAAACAACCAGTATTACCATGATGGCAATATTAATTATAATCACTATCCAGGGCAGCGCATCCGGCCAGACGAGCACCTGGATGGCGGTAACGAACAGGTTTATCAGGGCCAGCGGGAAGAGGAACTTCCAGGCCAGGGCCATGAGCTGGTCGATGCGTACGCGCGGGAATGTCGCCCGCGTCCAGACCATGAAAAAGAAAACAATAAATACCTTGACGATAAACCACAGCCACGGCGGCAGTAACGGGCCTCTCCAGCCGCCGAGGAAGAGCGTGGTGATAATGGCGGAGATGGCGATGGCCTCGGCATACTCTACCAGATAGAACATGGCGAATTTCATGCCGGAATACTCGGTGTGGAAGCCGGCGACAAGCTCCTGGTCGGCCTCCATAAGGTCGAAGGGGCTCCGGTTAATCTCGGCGCAGCCGGCGGCGAAGAAGATGAGAAAGCCCAGGGGTTGGAACAGGATGAAGGGGATGTCCTGGGACACAACAATCTGGTTCATGGAGAGCGAGCCGGCGATCAGCACCACGCCGAGGACGGCCAGCACCAGTGGCATCTCGTAGCTGACTACGGCGGCGACGTTGCGCATGGCGCCGAGCAGCGAATACTTGTTGCTGGAGCCCCACCCCGCCATGAAGACGCCTACCGTGGCGACGGAGCTGATAGCCACCACGTACAGTATGCCGATATTGAGGTCGGCCAGCAGCGCCCCGTTCTGGAACGGTATCACGGCGAAAATCATCAATACCGGCACAAAAGCTACTACCGGAGCCAGCCAGTGAACCAGCTTATCGGCTTTGTCCGGCACGATATTCTCTTTTAATAAAACCTTGACGGCATCGGCCACCGCCTGCAGCAACCCGAAGGGGCCGGTGCGGTTGGGGCCGAGGCGCGACTGCATGCGGCCCAGACCCCGGCGCTCGATATAGATAACGCCCATCACCATGGTGAGAACGAAAGCTATAAGGATAACGGTGAAGAACAGCCAGTGCCACCAGTAACCGCCGGGCCAGTCCGGGGGAGTGACCTGCATCGGCAGATTTTGAATTAATAACTCAGGTGTCGCCACTATCTGTCAACCTCGCCCATAGTAATATCGATACTGCCGAAGATGGCAATAAGGTCGGCCACCTTCCATCCCTTGACCATTTCGCGTAAGGCGGTCAGGTTTATCAGGCTGGTAGGCCGTATGTGGCACCGGTAGGGGGCAATGGAGTTATCCGATACCAGGTAATAGCCGAGCTCGCCCTTGGGAGCCTCCAGATGAGCGTAAGCCTCTCCCTTGGGGGGGCGGATGAGGTGAGGCACGTCGGCCCTGATGGTTCCGGCGGGTATATCATTCATGGCCTGCTTGATAATACGCAGGCTCTGGCGCATCTCTTCCACCCTCACGCGGTAGCGGTCATAGCAGTCGCCGTTCTCGCCCTGCGGGATATCGAACTCGAAGCGGTCGTAAATGGAATAGGGGTCGTTCTTACGTAGGTCCCAGTTGACGCCGCTGGCGCGGGCCACCGGACCGCTGATGCCGCAGTTGATAGCCGTTTCCCTCGGCAGGATGCCGACTCCTTTAGTGCGCGCCAGCAGTATTTCGTTCTGCATGAGCAGGAAGTCGTATTCCTCGACCCAGCGGGACATCTGTTCCACCAGCTTCTTCAGAGCCGGCAGGAATTCATCGGGGATGTCCTGGCTGACGCCGCCGATTCTCATGTAGTTATAGGTAAGGCGCTGGCCGCAGACCATGTCGAAAAGGTCGACAATCTTTTCTCTCTCGCGGAAGGCATACATGAAG
>DATLAD010000204.1:0-5522 GCA_035527575.1 Dehalococcoidales bacterium | reverse complement strand
AAGGTAGTCCTCCTGGTTATCGGCCAAATCCGGACTGTCCACCAGGTAGACCTTATCGGCGCCGTAAGCGATAAGGCTATCGACACCCTCGACATTATGGCCGAGGCACACCGCGCCCAGTTCCGTCTGCAAGGTATCGGCCAGCTCCCTGCCTCTGGACAGGAGCTCGTAGGCGACGTTTTTCAGGGTGCCGCGACGCTGCTCGGCGAATACCCAGACGCCGCGTGAGCTATCATCGACTTCAGCGGTCGGCGCTTCGGCTTCGATGGTGATGGCGTAGTAGCCGCAGGCGTCCCGGCAGGCGCCGCAAAGGGTACAGCCCTCTTTGATGTGGACCTTGCCCCTGACGATTTCCACAAGGCCGAAGGGGCATACCGGCGTACAGTTGCCGCAGCCTACACATTCATCGAGGTTAATCTTTATTCCCATATCAATCTTTCTTTTTGACCGGTTCGTCTTCCAGCGTTATCGCCTGCCAGTGGCATCTCTCCACGCATTTTCCGCAGGAAATGCAGCCTTCTTTGACACGGCATTTCATATCCTCCACGGCCAGCACGCCGACAGGGCAGACGTAGGTGCAGGCGCCGCAGCCGGTGCATTTTAGTAAGTCAACCTTGACTCCCATTAGCAAAAATTCCTAGCACAAACCGGCATTCCTGAGTCGGTCAATCAGCGTATCCACCTGCTTTTCCAGGTCCCCTTCCAGCATCTCGGCCTGGTGGACCCGCTGCGGGAAGAAAACTTTTATTACCTGCGTGGAAGAGCCGGACAGTCCCACCATTGACTGGTCAACACCGAGTTCCCGGATGCCCCATGTTTGAATGGCGGCGCTCTTCGACTTCATGATGCCGCGCAGCGAGGGCAGGCGGGGTACGTTAATCTCCTTGGCGACGGTGATGACGGCCGGCAGGGTCGTCTCGATGACTTCATGGCCTTCCTCCACCATCCGCCGCACGCGCAGGTAGCCGTCTTTAATCTCTTCTATCTGGCCGACATAGGCGACGAAGGGTATGTCCAGCATCTCGGCCAGTTCCGGGCCCACCTGTCCGGTATCTCCGTCGATGGTCTGGCGCCCGCAGATGATAATATCGAATTTTTCCAGTTTCTTTATGGCGCATGACAGCGTGTAGGCGGTCGCCCAGGTATCGGCGCCGGCAAAGGCGCGGTCGCTCAGTAAAACGGCTTCATCGGCCCCGAGGGAAATGGCTTCCCGCAGCGCCGCTTCCGCCTGGGACGGCCCCATGGTGATAACGGTGACCTTACCGCCGTGCTTCTCCTTGAGTCGCACGCCCTCTTCGATGGCGTAGGTATCGAAGGGGTTGATGATATTCTCGATGCCCTGCCGGATGAGAGTATTGGTCTGGGGGTCGATTTTAACTTCGGTGGTGCCGGGCACCTGCTTCAGGCAGACGACAATATTCATGCCGTTCTGGCCTTTCTCTTCCTCAGGTTCACGGCGATGGCGTTCCTGAGTATCTGGTTGGTGCCTTCGTATATCTGCAGGATTTTGGCGTCCCGCATCATTTTCTCCACCGGGTAGTCACGCATGTAGCCGGAGCCCCCGCAAATCTGCACGGCGTCCACGGTGACCTTCATGGCGGCGTCCGAGGCGAAGACCTTGGCCATGGCCGATTCCTCGGTGACGTTCCGGGCGCCGCTATCGACATACCTGGCGGCCGCATAGACCAGGGCCCGGGCGGCTTCGACCTGTATGGCCATGTCCGCCAGCATATGCTGGACGACCGGCATGGTGATAATGGGCTGGCCGAACTGTACGCGCTCCTGGGCGTAGTCCGTGGCCGCTTCCAAAGCTCCCTGGGCCAGTCCCACCGCCTGCGCCCCAATGCCCGGCCGGGAGCGGTCGAAGAGACGCATTGCCTGGATGAATCCAAGGCCCGGCTTGCCGAGCAGGTTTTCTTCCGGGACGAGGCAGTTTTTGAATACGAGTTCCCTCGTGGCCGAGGTGCGGATGCCCAGTTTCTTTTCCTTCTTGCCGAAGGTGAATCCCGGCGTGTCTTTTTCCACGATGATGGCGCTGGCGCCGCGGGCGCCCCTGGATTTATCCGTCAGGGCGATGACCGTATATATCTCGGCCTCGCCGCCGTTGGTGATAAACTGCTTGGTGCCGTTGAGCAGGTAGCCCCCCTCCACCTTTTCCGCCGTCGTCTTGATATTGCTGGCGTCGCTGCCGGCCGTAGGCTCCGTTATGGCAAAGGCGCCCAGCTTCTTGCCGCCGGCGATATCGGGGAGGAATTTCTTTTTCTGCTCATCGGTGCCGTATTCCATCAGGGTCATGCATCCCAGGGCGCTGGCGGCATAGGTGACGGCCACGCCGCTGCATACCCGGCTGAGTTCTTCCATGACCAGGCACAGTTCCAGGCAGCCGCCGCCCAGGCCTTCATGTTCCTCCGGGACAAAGACGCGGAACATATCGGCATCGGCCAGGTCTTTGACAATCCCCCAGGGGAACTCCTCTTTTTCATCGAGCTCCGCCCGGACGGGAAGGATTCTTTCCTCGGCGATGCGCCGGGCGAGGCTTTTGATGGTCTTTTGCTGTTCCGTTAAGAAGTAGTCCAATGTATTGTTCCTCCCTCCTATTTAGGGTCCTCCCTCCGTATACCGGGTCAGGTAAAATATTTAATCAGAAATCAGTCTTATCTGGGACTATTTTAGAGATTCCCGAAGTTAGCGGATATGCCGTTAATTTCAAATTAAATTATAAGGAGTGCCGTGTGCCTGCGTCAAGGAGAGGGCATTTCCTCCAGTCGTTTCATCACTTCGTCCACGCTCTCCTCGGCGGTGGAGGCGCCGGCGGTAACGCCGATGAGGTTTTTTCCTTTTATCCAGGAGGGCTGTATTTCCGCGGCTGTCTCAATGAGGTGCGTCTCTGTGACCCGGGAGCAGAGTTCGGCCAGGCGGTTGGTGTTGGCGCTGGAGCGCCCCCCGACCACCAGCATGAGGTCGGCCCGGTGCGCCAGTTCCAGGGCGGCGGCCTGCCTTTCACGTATATCGTGGCAGATAGTATCGATGATGCGTATCTCGGAGTCCTTGGTTAATGCGTGGTCGATAATCTTCTTGGTGAATTCGGCGAAATGGGCCGGCACCTGGGTCGTCTGGGAAAGTATGCCGAGTCGGCGGGGCAGCGGGTCGAGCACGGCGACAGGCTCTTCATCAAGGGTGGCCAGCCCCTGGCCTTTCGCCCAGCCGAGAATGCCTTTTACTTCGGGGTGCTCAGCGTCGCCATAGACGATGACGAGGAAGCCCGACTCGGCCAGTCGGCGGGCGGCGACCTGGGCCCGGCGGACGAAGGGACAGGTGGTGCTGATGACGTCGATATGCCGACTCCGTAGCTTGTCCTCCAGAGCCGGGCTGACGCCGTGAGAACTGGTAACGACGACATCGCCCTTGATATCGTCGATTTTATTGACCACCCTCACGCCTATCTCGGACAGCTTTTGCAGCACCTGCTGGTTATGCACCACTGCCCCCAGGGTTTCCACGCCGCCGCGCTTGCGGGCTACCTTTTCCAGGAGGTTGATGGCCCGCCTCACCCCGAAGCAGAAGCCGGTCTTGGTCGCTTTCTCAATCCGGGGCATTGTCTCCTCCGGCATAAACGCCGCGGTATTCCGGGGGCAGGATGGCCGCGATTTTTCTCATAATATTATTCATCAGCTGATTACGCTGTTCTCTGGTCAATTTACCATCGGCGGATAGAGGGTTGAAAGGCTGACCGATAGTGACCGTTATGCGGGGTCGGTGCAGCAAGCACCACATTAAATGCCTGAGTTTATCGGTGCCGTTGATGCTCACCGGCAGGATGGGAACGCCCATTCTGGAGGCGATTAGCGCACAGCCGGGCAGGGCCGGCTGCATCCGGGCGGACTTGCTCCTGGTGCCTTCGGGGAACATGATTACGGAAACGCCCTGCTTCAGCCAGTGTTCCGCCTGCCGGATGGCGTCTCTATCAAAGCCGCCCCGCCGTACCGGAAAAGCGCCGAAGTTCTCTACCCAGTAGCGCGACCAGCCGTTCCGCCAGAGCTCCTCCTTAGCCATGAGAACCGATTTCAACCTTATACTGGCGGCGACGATAGGCGGGTCGGCGATGTGAAGGTGATTGCAGACGATGAGCACAGGGCCGTTATCGGGCACGTTTTCCTGCCCCTTGATATGCCAGCTTGCGAAAGGGAATACCAGGATGCGTATTAATACTCTGCCGAAATAATAGACCCAGTGCATTTGATAATGATTATATCCCGCAGGGGTAAGCCAAGACAAACTTTATTGTGTTTTAAACCTCACCCCCTCTATCCCCCTCTCCTTGCGAGGCAGGGTGAAGGAGAGGGGGAGGAAATAGAAAGAGGGGCGTTAGCCCCTTTTAAACACCCTTTATGAAGGTTATTATTCAAAATGTCTCTCGTAGATGGTAATTTGACTGTAAATCCTGTATTGCCTCACTCTCCACCATAATGCAGGATGATACCATCTTCTCCAACAGCAAAGATATTATTTGCTGAACTACCCCAGATTCCCAATATACTATCCTCCGTACCACTATCTAGATGATTCCACCCTGTACCGTTATAATGTAGCAGAGTTCCCTTTGTACCTACTGCGTAAACATTGTGGGATGAACTGCCCCAAAAACCGAAGATATTCTCATGTGTTCCGCTGTCCATGGTATACCAGGTTTTACCATCATAGTGCACTATTAATCCTAAATAATTTCCGGAAAAGACGTCTTCTGATGAGATGCCCCAGATCGCTATCATAATATCCATGTTTCTGGTGCCTTTGGTCATAACTTGCCATGACACGCCGTCATAATGGAGGATGGCATTATAACGGCCGCAAACGAACACGTCCGTCGCTGAAGTACCCCAGACACCGTGAAGGGGTCTATCCAATCCGGTTTCCATTTCAATCCATCGTTCACCATTGTAATGGAGTAATGTCCCACCGCTAAACATTGGAATATAAATATCGGACGATGAACTTCCCCAGATATCTTTCAGATTATAGGTTGTAGGGCTCTTTATAGGGTCCCACGATATACCATTATAGTGGAGGATAATGCCCTCATCTCCCACAGCATAGACATCAGACGGAGATGTGAGCCATACGCCGGAAAGATCGAGTGTCGTGCCACTCTCCATCTTATGCCACATCTCACCATCATAATGGAGAATCGTTCCTTCATCTCCGACCGCAAAAACATCTGAAGATGAACTACCCCATATACCTAACAGGCTATTGGTTTGAGGCTGGGATAACTGCCATTTTGACTGTACAAGATCAGAGGTCGTTGTCGGTTCTTGAGACTGAAAAGGAGTCTGAGTTAGCGAGGGAGATTCAGGTTCTGTCCGTTGGCAGGCAATGATTCCTAAACTTAGAGTCAACAGCATGACCAGTGTAATAAATATTCTTGATTTCATAGTATGCCTGTTATTTTTATATCTCCCCCAGCTTCCGCTTTATCTCCGGGATGGCGTTCTGCGCCGCTTGGCGGCCCCGGGTGATTAATT
>DATLAD010000203.1:0-2963 GCA_035527575.1 Dehalococcoidales bacterium | reverse complement strand
GCCGATGCCGACCTTCTCAATGCATTCGGCGACTCCCTCCGGGCCGAGGTCTATCTTTACCCCCAGCGCCTCGAGGATATCGGCGCTGCCGCACTTGCTTGAAGCGGCGCGGTTGCCGTGCTTGGCTACTTTAAGCCCCGCCCCCGCCGCCACGAATGCCGCCGCCGTGGATATGTTAAAGCTCCCCGACCCGTCTCCGCCCGTCCCCACGATATCGATAGACGGGCCGGATATATTTACCGGGGTGGCTTTGGCCCGCATGACGCTGGCCAGACCGGCAATCTCGTCGGAGGTCTCACCCTTGATACGTAAAGCCGTCAGGAAAGCGCCAACCTGCGCGGGCGTCGCATCCCCGCCCATTATCTCCTCCATGCTGCCGGAGGCCTCTTCAAAGCTGAGGGAACGCCCTTCGACTAAGCTGCCAATGGCTTCTTTAATCACTTTCGTTAAATCCTAACCTAAATTTAAAATGATTCTTTTTTATTTACCTCACGGAATTCTAATTCTTGAGCAATAACTATTATTCTTTCCTCATCTTGAGATTTTTTAGGTATGAAAGGTAACCATGTTTGATACCATATTTGCGTTTTATCAAATCCACGATATTGACTCACAAGATAGCAAGTTTTTCCAATTAGCTTAAAATTATTATAAGCTTCATAACTTAAATTGTAGAAATGAATTGGATTTTCAGTATCTTTGATTACAAATGTGTGCCTTTCGAATTTCTTTTGGTTTTTCTTATTGTCTAGAAGGAATATTTCCAATTCGATAGCTGGCCCATTCCCTATATTGAAAACCAGGAAATCATCCGAATCATAACTTCTTTCGTTTGCCTTTTGGACTATTGTTGGGCGAGAGGTTAATATTCTTTGTTCTCTCATTTCCTCAGCCATTTTCATACTGGCTTCTGCCTGTTTTTCTGTAGCCTTGGCAATTTCAGCAGTTCGTATAACGTAGACAGTAGTAACCGCTACAAGAATGATCGTTATTGCTGCGTTTATTACTTGCCCTGCATCAATTTTTTGAAGTATATTCGCCACAATAAGTACTACAAGCATCAATACCAAAACGATATAAAACACGATTATCTCTTTCTTTGCCATCTTTCACCTCCCCACTTTTCCCCTTTTCGTTATATATCTTTTCCCACCCAAACCGCTCTCGCGGCATCCTCGGCTTAGCCCGGTGGTTGTTCTTTATCTTCTTCCTTCTTCGGCTTGGTCATGTATTCAGAATAATACTTCAATCCGGAGGCTATGACATCGGCAATGGCAACGCCGCTCCCTTTGGATTTGTCTTCCTTTTGGAGCTCCTGCTGTAGCTGCTCCAGTTTGGCCATTATCTGCTCGAATCTCTCTTTATCTTGTTTCCTGTCCTGTTTGCGTATCAACTGCAGCAATCCCAGGCAGATAAATCCCACGCCTGCTAATGCTCCGGCGATTTGTAGTTGCAGTGTCGAGCTGGTCACCGCCGTTACGATGATTCCTATACCTGCCAGTATTATCACGATGGCTATTGATTTCGTGTAATTCATTTGTCTTAATCCACCCTCCCTCTCGTTTTTTATCTATTCCCACCCTGCCGACCTCGCGGCATCCTCGGCTTATCACGTAGTATTGTCCTTCCACCTCCCCCTTCCTTTACTAAAGGAAGGGGGTCAGGGGGATAGATATTTAGCCCTTTTTATTTGAAAAATCTAAAAAATTCCTCAGTAAATCCTTCCCTACCCCCGTCATAATCGATTCCGGGTGGAACTGGACGCCTTCGACTTGGTAGACGCGGTGGCGCAGTCCCATTATAATATCATTGTCCGTCCAGGCGCTCACCTCCAGGCAGTCCGGAAGTCTATGGCGCTTTACCGCCAGCGAGTGGTAGCGTACTGCCGGGAAAGGATTGGCCAGTCCGGCGAATACCCCCTTACCGTCGTGGTGCACCAGGGAGGTCTTGCCGTGCTTTATTTCCCCCGCGTGGTCGACTATTCCCCCGTACGCGTGGCCGATGCACTGGTGACCCAGGCACACTCCCAGTATCGGTAGCCTCCCCCCGAACCTCCGTATGACATCGTTGGAGATGCCGGCCTGCTCCGGTGTGCCCGGCCCCGGCGAGATAACGATGCGCTCCGGCGCCAGATTTTCCATCTCGTCGAGCGTCATGGCGTCGTTCCTGGCCACCCTTACCTCCTCCCCCAGTTCGCTGAGGTACTGGTAGAGGTTATAGGTGAAGCTGTCGTAGTTGTCTATCAGCAGGATCATTTTAGCCCGCCTCCGCGTTTTCGATGGCGGTGAGCAGCGCCTGGGCCTTGTTCAGGCTTTCCTGGTATTCTTTATCGGGGACGCTGTCGGCGACGACGCCTCCCCCCGCCTGAACGTAAGCCACCCCGTCCTTGATAACGATGGTGCGTATGGCGATGGCTGTGTCCATGTTGCCTGAAAAATCGAAATAGCCCACCGCCCCCGCGTAAGGCCCGCGCTTGTCCGGCTCCAGTTCGGCGATTATCTCCATGGCGCGTATCTTAGGGGCTCCAGAGACCGTGCCCGCCGGGAAGCAGGCGCGCATGGCGTCGAACTGCGTAAACCCGCCCCTGAGTTTCCCCTGCACGTGCGATACCAGGTGCATGACGTGCGAGTACCTTTCGATGTCCATGAACTGTGTGACCTCTACCGTGCCCGGCTGGCTGATTCTGCCGACGTCGTTGCGGGCGAGGTCCACCAGCATGATGTGCTCGGCGCGTTCTTTTTCGTCGTTTTTGAGCTCTTCTTCGAGCGCTCTGTCCTCTTTGCTGTCCCGACTCCTCGGGCGGGTGCCGGCGATGGGGTGGTTGGAGACAACGCCGTCCTCGACGCGTACCAGCAGCTCCGGTGATGTCCCGACGATATAAAAGTCGCCGAGGTGCAGGTAGTACATGTATGGCGACGGGTTCAACGAGCGCAGGGCGCGGTAGATGGCGAAGGGGCTGGCTT
>DATLAD010000202.1:0-5516 GCA_035527575.1 Dehalococcoidales bacterium | reverse complement strand
GGGGGGGCACAGAACCACCGCCTGCACCTTGGTGACGGTATTCTCATCAAAGACACCCATCTGGCCGCCCTGCGTGCCCTGGGCATGGACCTGAAGAGCATCGTGGCCAGGGCCAGGGAAAAAGCTCCCCGGAGTCTCCAGTTAGAGGTGGAAGTCGCCACGGTGGAAGAGGCCATCGAGGCAGCCGGGGCTGGTGCGGATATAGTGATGCTGGACAACATGAGTCCTGAAGATATGCGCCGCGCGGTGAGCCAATTGCCGGAAGGTGTCAGGACCGAGGCTTCGGGGGGCGTGAACCTGGAGAACGTACGGGAAATCGCCGAAACGGGTGTCGACATTATCTCGGTGGGGGCACTCACTCACTCCATGAAGGCGCTGGATATCAGCCTGAAGATTGAGCCGGACAGCATTAAGCTTCCCTGACGCCGGGCCCTAACAGGGTAATGAAAAACCCTTTCGACCAATCCCCGTGCGGCCCAGATGGAGCGCCCCTCAGAAGGGGCGGTGCCTTCCCCTTCCTAGCCAGGAAGGGGGAAAAGATTGGATCTGGGGGACACCGGCAGAATCTGGTTTCGGATTCTGCTAACGTCATTCTGTAAGAATGACGCCCAGACACCCCTGACATAAGGGGGCGCCCCTCAGAAGGGGCGAAGCCCCTCTGTACTCCCCTTTTCATCAGCCTGCTAGACTGGAATCTGATAAAGGATATATACTATTTATGGTGAATAATATGAATCTAATCATCAGAAACGAAAAAGTAAACGATTACAGAACTGTTGAGGAAGTGGTACGCGAAGCGTTCTGGAACCTTTATGTTCCAGGCTGCACCGAACATTTCATTCTGCACAATCTCCGAAACAGCAGCGATTTTATTCCAGAACTTGACTTTGTTGCCGAAGAAGAAGGTCAGATTGTGGGACAGATTGTTTACAGCCGCGGGATTATTAAATACAAACAGGGTACGGAAAAAGAAGTTATCAGCTTTGGGCCTGTAAGCGTGCTACCAGCATTTCAAAAACAGGGCATAGGCACTACTCTGATTAATCATACTATTAATCTTGCACAGGAAATGGGATTTTTTGCCATTTGTATATACGGAGACCCAAGATACTATAGTCGTTTCGGCTTTAGATGTGCTGAAAGATACGAGATCAAGACCGCTGATGATAAATTCGCGGTTGCCTTACAAGTGTTGGAGCTTCAGCGGGGAGTGTTAAATAATAAGCCGGGTAAATTTATTGAGAGCGCTGCTTTCGAGGTTGATGAGAACGAGTTTACGAAATATGACACCACCTTTCCTTTCAAGGAGAAGGCCGAAACGGACTCACAGCGCGAATTCAGACTTCTAGCGAGCTTGAGATATTGAGCACGGTTAAGCAAAGTTATTTATAATATTCGGATATCGTCATGGACTTATATGTGATAAGATTCACCTTCACATTTGGAATAGATGTCAAGAAATGAGTATTTGTTTTAGCATGTGAGATAACTGGAATGTTATTTCGTATCAATATCCGGGATATTTACGCCTAAACAATTAGCTGATACGATTATTAGAACAGATTATTATGCTTTGCCAAGATAAATTCACATCTGATTGGAGATAAAATCTAAGGGAGTTGATTTGAATACTCTTTTTATATTGGATAAGGATATAACAACAAATCTTTCAGAGGATTTAAAAGGCAAGATTATCGGAGCACTGGAAGAAAATGGTCACAAGGTTGACGTATTTGAGCTTGGGAAAAATGATGTTACACCATGTATCGGGTGTCTCCTCTGTTTCACAAAACACCCTGGTGAATGCGTCAACGATGACATAGTAAACAAAATAAGGAAAAACGTTAATAAATACTCCGCCACTTTTTTCCTGACCCCCGTATTATTCGGTCATTACTCATCGACCATTGCAAGCCCGATAAACAAAGGCACGGGGAGCCATAACTGGCAGGTGATTATCGGCTACGGAGAGGATATCGATGATGAGGAGCGAAGCACTTTCATCGACCTTACGGCCAAACATCGCGGAAAGATGGATATTGTCCATCCGGGTATGGATAGGCGGGTGGACGTATTTGTAAGCAGGTCTACCGAAGACAACGATAGAATTTGCGAAATACTTTTTGACATGTGCCGTGTGGAGCTATGAAAAATATCTGTCTGGTAAACGGAAGTCTTAGAGGCAAAAAGGCCGCATCCCTGGAGTTCTTAAAAGACATCGACCTCAAGCTGGCGGATATGGGATACAGCAAGACAATTATCACAGTCAAGGTGAAAGTAAAAGACCGCTATCCTGAAGAGATATTGAATAGCTTGACCGTCGCTGATGTAATCATCTTTATCTTCCCTTTGCACAATTATGGACTTCCCGGGGCATTAATGAAGCTGCTTGAAGACTATTACCAGTATAAAAAGTCGTATGATAACCATAAAGATGCCGCAGTATATATGATCGTGAACTGCGCTTTTCCCAGAGCGGGGGAGACCTGCGGAGAAGCCGGCAGAGTAATACGGAACTTCTGTAGAAGGCTTGACCTTAACTGGAGGTTTGCCATATGCATTGGGACAGGCCCGGTTGTTGTAATGACCAAAAAAGTTCCTTTTCTCTACCCGAAGCTGAAAAAGGCTTATACTGAAATCATTTCAGACATACGAAGTCCTGGGAAGGATAGAAAGAGTGATTATCTGATAAAACCTGTTATACCTGAGAGTATCATTGCTGCGATAAAGAGGCATTACGAGAAGAAAGGGCGGATGATCGAGCCGGATAAGAAGCCGAGGCAGGCCTAAAAAAACGGGCTACGTTTGATAGTAATGCCCAATTCCTAGATGCACGGGCTACGAGATACTTATTTAACCCAAGGTAAAAAGCTAGTTCTATCTATTGATAACTCAGGTTGGGGTTCTTTGAAGCTAAATGGAGATAGGGGGACTCGGACTGCCTACGGTCTCATCGCTGAAGCCAGATAACTATCGTCTTCATCAGCAATTCTAATCTCTGTGAATCCGGCGGCCAGCAGCATCTCGCGGACCTCGTCAGCTTCAGGAATCAGGTCATGGCTCACCACCGGTTTCTGGTGGTGGATTTCATTGATACGGGCACGGCTTGCCGTGTGACAAATCAGCAGTCGCCCGCCGTCCTTGAGTACGCGGTGAATCTCGTGGAAAGCCCTCGGTTTGTCCTGGAAATGGGGGAAACTGGAATAGCAGACTACAGCGTCAAACATCGCATCAGGACAGGGAACGGCCATGACGTCGCCACAGATATACTGGGCTTCGCCGTGAAATCCCTTATCACAGGCCCGGGACAGCATCCGGGCGGCAATATCCAGGCCTACTACCCTGCCATTCCGGCCAATCATAGCCAGCAGGTAGGGAAGGAACACCCCCGTGCCGGTACCAACATCGAGTAGCGTTGAGCCGGGTTCCAGGTCCAGCCGCTTCGCCATTCGCTCCAGCTTGCCGGTGTCTTTCTCCGCGATAAGCTCGTCCCAGGTATCGGCTTGTTGATTAAAGTAGGCTCGAATTACCACTTTACTCCTTTGCAGCCAGTTTCTCTTCCCAGCGCTTGACTTTCCGTTTAGGAGAAAAAATGGCGGTGAGTACGAAAATGATGGAGGAGGTAATCACGATAGTCGCTCCGCTGGGTACATCGAGGAGGTAGGAGACCAGCAGGCCAATCCAGCCAGAGAGAACTCCGAAGGTTGCCGAGAGGATAAACATGCGCTTCATGCTATAGGTAAGCTGGTAAGCAGCGGCGGCCGGATTCAGAATCAGGCTGAAGATAAGCAATCCGCCAATGGACCGCAGCGACGCTGTAACCGTAGCACCGGCCAGAAACAGAACACCGTACAGGATAATGGTTGCCGGCAGGCCTACGGAAAGGGCAATTTTGCGATTGAAGACCGTAGCCTGGATTTCCTTGAAGAAAGTGAAAACCAGCACTAGTACAACCACCGTCACCACCGCCAGGACCAGGATGTCGCTCCCGGTGTTAGTCAGTATGCTGCCCCAGAGCAATTCCAGGGCACTAGACCTGGTGCCGGGCATTATTCCCAGGAAAAGGAATCCAATCCCCAGCATAAAAGAGAAGATAACGCCCAGTGAGACTTCCGGGCTGAGTCCGCCACGGTCAGCCAGGGGACCGATAATGGCGGCGGCCAGCAGGCTGAAAACGAAGGCTCCAACCAGTGGATTGAAACCGAGCCACAGGCCGAGAAGCGCCCCGGCAAAGGCGGCGTGTGACATGGCAACACCGATAAATGGCATGTGCATCAGCACCACGAAGACGCCTATCGTTCCGCAGGCAATACCGCCAAGGAAGGCGGCAAGTACTGCGTTCTGCATGAACTGATACCCGAAAATGGACAGGTCCAAGCTAAGATTCCTTCACGTGGATATGCGGTCGCCGTTCCTCAACTATGGGGGAGGGCATATCATAGAGACGGCTGAGGCTTTCCGTAGTAATCAGCTTGTCGGGGGTACCATCATCAACAATGAGACCTTCCTTCATCAGGACTACACGGTCGCAGGTATGTGGCATGGCGTCCAGGTTATGCGTCACGAAGAGGGTAGTCAGATGCCGTTTATCGTGAACTTGCTTCACCAGGTCCAGTATCTCCGATTGCGCTTTCCAGTCCAGTGAAGCCGTTGGTTCGTCAAGGAGAAACAGCCTCGGTTCCTGCGCCAGACACCGGGCGACTGCTACCCTTTGCTGCTCACCGCCCGAAAGGTGACCAATAGGCCGCCTGGCGAGATGGCTCATGCCCACGAGTTCGAGCATCTCATCGACCACTGCCCAGTCGCGCTTTCCCGGTCCGCGGAAGAGTCCCAGTATCCCGGAGCGACCTATCATAACGACATCGCGCACCATCATCGGCATTCGCTCGTCTATGTTCTCCACCTGGGCAAGGTAGCCTACTTCTTTTCTCAGCGAATGCCGGCTGCCGCCGTTTACTGACCTGCCGAGGACACGGAGTCGGCCACTGTTGGGCTGCCGAAGGCCATTAATCAAGGAAAGCAGGGTTGTCTTTCCCGCACCGTTTGGCCCGATAATGCCGACGAACTCGCCGGAGACAACCTCGAGCGATACACTGCGTAAGGCAATCCTCTCCCGAAAGGAGACTACCGCGTTCTCAATGCTGATTATGTTATTATCCATGTCTATTAACAGTGACCTTGCACTACTATTGTAGTGTCTTACAAATGCCTTTACAGTCCCTGTCATTCTAGCAAGCCTATGAAAAACCCTTTCGACCAACCCCCTGACCCCCTTCCTGTCCAGGAAGGGGGGAAAGATTATATCTGGGGGACACCCCCAGACCCCTGCCAAAGGAGGCTTCGGCCCCTCCCGGAAGAGGGGGTGCCCCTCAGAAGGGGCCTGCCCTCTGGACTCCCCTTTTTCATCACCCTGTCAGACTCGATCCGGGATACGTGTTTGCCCCCTGGATTCCAGCCTGCGCTGGAATGACATCAACATCCATCATACGTAAAGATATATACGAGACACTAGTGTA
>DATLAD010000201.1:0-2512 GCA_035527575.1 Dehalococcoidales bacterium | reverse complement strand
CAGACTTTTAATAGTATATGACGGAACATCGCAAATCTCGGCTGCCCATTCCGGCGTACGAGCGATGCCGTCGTCTTCACCGAGAATTTGTCTCCTAAATTCACCAAAGCCTACCGTATGCGTGGCCACGTAGTCTTTATCGTAGGTGCCTTCGGTCAGCCACACGTAAGCGATGGCCTCCGCCATGGCGGCGTCGGTGCCGGGGCGGGGGGCTATCCATTTATCGCCGAGAATCGTGGCGGTATAGTTGCAGAACGGGTCGATGAAAATCTGCTTCTTGCCCAGATCTCTGAGCCAGAGCCGCCAGACAGCCGATTCCTGCCCGCCGTAGATGCCGCGCGTCGAATCTGGGTCGTTGCCCCAGTGAACCACAAGGTCGGTATTTTTCAGGGCGTCCTCCAGCAGGTCGTACTGCTCCGGCATGCCGAGTCGCCAGAAGAATCCATAAACATGCGTCGCGCCCCAGTGCCACCCCTCCCAGCTATCGGGGTTATCAAGTATATCGGTGAACCCTATCAGGTTGAAGAACCGCGCCCACGTCGATGTTCGGTAGCCCACGTTGCCCCAGTTGTGGTGCGAGGAAGCGCGGGACATGACGGCTTCCGGCCCGTATGTCTCCCTGATTCTCTTCATCTCCCCGGCGACGATGTCCAATGCTTTATCCCAGCTGATGCGCTTGTAGCCAGATTTCCCCCGGTTTTCAGGGTTACGCTTACCGTCGGGGTCGAAGTCTTCTCTGATGAGAGGGTATTTAATTCGCACATCGGAGTATATCCTGGCCTTTTCCACCGTGGTAAAAGGGGAGACGCAGGCCTTCCGGAGCGGCGTGAATTTTCGTCCGCCCGTCTCGATTGTCCATGAAGCGGCATCGTTATCCGCCAGGACGAGTGGGCGTATGCGGACTATTTTACCCTCCCGGACATGCACCTGTACCGGGCCGCCGTTGGTAAGATTGGTAAAAACTTTATCCAAGATAAGTTATCACCCTTCTGTTGATTATGTTATGCTATATTCGAAGTATAACAAATAAATGCGGCATATATCAAATGGAGATATGACGATGAAACAAACGAAGATGCTCAGCTGGAATGTCAACGGCATCAGGGCCGCCAAAGGGAAGGGCTTCCTCGACTGGTTTTATAAGGAGTCCCCGGATATTCTTTGCCTTCAGGAGACCAAGGCGAATACCGAGCAACTCGATGCCGACCTGAAAGAGCCGGCGGGCTATCACGCTTACTGGAACTATCCCGAGAGAAAGGGTTACAGCGGCGTGGCCGTCTTCACTAAAGAGAAACCGCTGGATGTACGCTACGACTTCGGCGATAGCGGGCTCGACCTGGAGGGGAGGGTCATCATCGCCGGGTATCCCGGGTTTACCCTCTTTAATATCTATTTCCCCAACGGCAAGTCGGGCCAGGAGCGTCTGAACTACAAGATGGCCTTCTATGATGTCTTTCTCAAGTATGCCGACTCTCTGAAAGATGCCGGCAAGAAGCTGGTTATCTGCGGCGACGTCAATACCGCCCACAACGAAATCGACCTCGCCCGCCCGAAAGAAAATTCCGGGGTCTCCGGATTTTTACCGGTAGAGAGGGCCTGGATGGATAAGTTTATCTCTCACGGCTACGCGGATACCTTCCGCCACTTCAACAAGGAGCCGAAGCAGTATACCTGGTGGGACATGAAGTCCGGGGCGCGGGCCAGGAACGTGGGCTGGAGAATCGACTATTTCTTCGTCAGCGGGAACCTGCTGTCATCGGTTACGCAGGCTTTCATCATGCCCTGGGTGATGGGTTCCGACCACTGCCCGATAGGCATCGTCCTTAGAGCGGACTAGTGCTTAGTTTCAGCAATAAGCGTTACGATACCGACGTTCATGGTGAGCTTGTCGAACCATCGGCGCGCCCTTCGACAGGCTCAGGGCGAGCGGGATTATTATAACACTCTTTTGCGCAACGATGTACTAGCCCGGCGATAAATTTTCCAGTCCCCTGATGACGTCATAGAAATCGGTAAAAGGGGTGCACTCGAGGTTCTCTTCCCGACAGCGTTCCAGGAGATCGGCGGTGGCGAAAACATAACGGGCCTGCCGCGACGGGTAAATATCCGAAGTGCCGTTGCCCACGTAGATTACGTTATAGCCCCTTTTCTGTAATAATTCGGTATAGGCTTCCTTGTAGCCCACCTCCATCTCGGTGCCGTCCGGGCCTACGTACCTTACATTCATGCCGCCGGGGCTGAACCGGTTCTCCGCCGCATGCACCTCGATGCCGTTTACCCCCAGTCTATTCAGGATGGCCTCTATATAGAAAATCAGGCCGTTGCTGACGATGATGGGCTTAAAGCTTTTCCGGGAACAGTAGTCAATCAGTTCACGGAAGCCGGGACGTATTTTCACCCGGTCGCTGTTCAGGACGAGGTCGGTCATGGTCTGACGGTCGGCTTTCATCATCCCGAATACTTTTTTATTGAAGGTGCCGACCGGTATCCGGCCTTCCATGTACTCCTTTAA
>DATLAD010000200.1:0-11226 GCA_035527575.1 Dehalococcoidales bacterium | reverse complement strand
CGCCACCCACTTCAGGCTTTCACGTCCGGCCTCCAGCAAAGCCTGGAAACCGGCCTGGACGTCCGGAAGGCCGAAGGGTACGAAAGACTGGATGGCTATTTCTTCGAAGGTGGTCAGGGGAGGGAGCTGCTGGAATGCTTTAAAAGCGCCGAAGACCCGCGGCATATAGGTGCGCAACCAGAAATCGGAGGGGTCTTTGATGAGAGCATCGTACTCGTCCGCCTTCATCCATTCGGCCTCGACGCACTGGTACGACGTCGTATTTCCGGCTATGCCATGGCCGGGCCATTTATACAGCTTGTAGTCCACGGCCTCCAGCGCCCTTCCCGGTGGGACCATCCCGGGAGGTATGTACGTATCCATATCGAAGTCATTCAGGAATTTCAGCCAGGCCTGGCCGAGCTTATCGTAGTCATACATGACGGTGCGGAGGTCTGTACCGGCATAGTACGCCGGGTAATTGCTGGTGGGCAGGATGCAGGGGACCCTGTCCGGCTTATTCAACTGAAAGGCCCTGATGAACCTTGTTACTCTCTCCTTATAGGCTTTTTCGGCTTGGGGGCTGGAGAAAGTAACCGCCGGCGGAGAAAGCCACCGCTTGAAGCGTTCTTCCCGCTTTTCGTCCGGGGTCAGTTCCGCCCATTCTTTGCCCATTTTATTTTACACCAATCCACTGCTTGGCCAGAGCTACCGCCGCCATGGCGTCTTTGCCGAAGGCATCGGCCCTGGCGTATTTCTTTACCTCGTCGTCCATCTGGCCGCCGCCGATCATTATCTTGACATTTTTTCTAAGGCCGGCCTTTTCCAGAGCCTCCACGGTCTCTTTCATGGCGTCGAAGGCCGGGGTCAGGAATCCGCTCAGGCCGACGACCGGTGCCTTGGTCTCCTTGACTTTTTCCACGAATTTTTCCGCGGGGACATCGACACCCAGGTTGAAGACCTCAAAACCGTTAACATCCAGCATGAAGTCGACGATATTCAGGCCGATATCGTGAATGTCTCCGGCTACCGTGCCGAGGACAATCTTGCCCAGGCGCTTGGTTTCCGCTGCCTGCTTAATATGTGGTTTAACCAGCTCGTTTACCTGCTTGAGAAGCTCGCCGGAGAAGACGAGCTCCGGTAAGAAGTACTCCCCGTCGGCAAAGCGTTTGCCTACGATTTCCATGCCTTTCCGGCTGTCCTCCAGGATTTTCAACGGGTCACCCCCGGATTCAATCCTCTGTTTGGTTAGCTTGAGGACCTCGTCCTCCTTCAAATCGGCTAGTAGATTCGCAAAATCACCGGACATACCTTAATCCTCCTTAATAATTTATTGATGATATACCTGCAAAAAGACCGGTTTGCAGGTTTCTGTCTGGAAGGAAACTCATTCAGGGCGAGTATATCAATGAGCAGGTAAAAAGTCAAATTCTTTACATCATCGGTCTTTTGGGCTAAAATTAATACGTTTTACGCGGGAGTAGTTCAGAGGCAGAACATCTGCTTCCCAAGCAGAGAGTCGCGAGTTCGAATCTCGTCTCCCGCTCCAGCGAAAAGAAAGGGGGCGGTATCGTCTTTTACAGCGGTCCGCCCCTTTTACTTTAAACGATACTCTATTTTTTCTTTTTAAGTTTTTTGATATCTTCCGGCTTCCAGGGCAGCAGCTCCCCCCCGGCGCTCTTTTTAACGTATTCGCCTTCGAGCGTGATGTTTATCAGCATGATGGGTTTGCTTATACGCTTGTAGTTCATGGGGCAGTGAAGCAGTCCCGCGGGAACGTGGACGATGGTGGACTCGGTTATGGTGTGCTTTTCCATCTCCTCGCCCAGCCATATTTCCACCTCCGCATCGAAAACCCGGACGTCCTCCGGGGTGCCCAGGAAGCAGAGGAACTGGTCGTAATCGTGCTTGTGGGGGACCTCGAACTGGAAGGGAGGCCCGCAAAAGTACGAATACCTGATGCCGACATTGCCGCTGCCCCCTTTGGTCAGTCCGTCATAGACCATTCTCTGCGCCAGCGGCGGGAAGTCCCCTTTAAGTGTCGGGGCCTTGATGACGTATTTACTATATTTGCCTTCGGACATTTTTTAGCCTCCTGCTTTCGCGCTGTCTTTTACGGATACCTTACGGGGCCGCCCGGTTCGGCATGCCGCCGCCGACTCTTATACTGTCCCCCGTGATATATGAAGATTCTTCGGAGGCCAGGAACAGGGCCGCCGAGGCGATATCGTCCACGGTGCCTTCTCTCTTCAGGGGTATGCCCTTGGCCATCTCGCTCATGAAGGCGTCCAGGTCTTTAATCATAGGCGGCGCGAAATCCCCGGTCATATCCGTGCGAATCATCCCCGGGAGAATGGCGTTGACGGTGACGTTATATTTAGCCATTTCGAGGGCAAAGCAGTCCGAGAGGTGCTTGGCACCGGCTTTAGCGGCGGCATAGTGAATGGCGAACGGGGCGGGGGAAATGCCGGCCAGAGACGATATGTTGATAATCTTGCCGTATTTGTTTTCTTTCATGTGCGGGGCGATTGCCTGCAGGCACAGGAAGATGCCCTTCATATTGACCGCCACGACCTTATCGTACTCTTCTTCGGAGATATCGTTAATCAGCACGGGCGGCCTGCCGATGCCGGCGCAGTTCACCATGATATCCACTTTCTTGAATTTAACTATCGCCTTGGCCACCATTTCCTTTACTTTAGCGCTGTTGGTGACGTCGCAGCGAACATAAATAGCGTCCCTGCCGGATTTCTTAATATCGGCGACCGTTTTCTCGCCTTCTTTATCGAGGACATCGGCGATAACCGATGAGCAGCCCTCTCTGGCGAAGCGGAGGGCGATGGCTCTCCCCATGCCGCGGGCGCCCCCGGTGATAATGGCAACCCTGTCTTTAAGTAACATAAGTTTTCCTCCTGATAGTATTTGACCTTATAATTAATTTCTACCTCACCCCCTGTGTCCCCCTCTCCTTACGAGGTGTCAAAGGAGAGGGGGTTGTTAGGGAAGAGGGGCTTCGCCTCTCTTAAACACCCCATTATGCAATAGGAGGTTTCGCCTCTCTTTTACACGTCCTTCGCCGTGATGTAGTTGGATGATTCCGACGCTGCATTGGGGTCGAAGCTCTTCTTAACCTTTCTCAGCAGAATATGGTAATCGCAGGCTTCCGGTCCGTACATGTCGTGAAGGGCATCGCTCCAGACATGCTGGGGCACGCCGAAGCGTCCCTCAATCGCCCTCTTGTTGGCTTCCCGGTTGAGCATTCCCTGGACATTCATGATATGGTCGGGCCCGGCCGGATTATAGCGGATGAGGATTTCGCCGTGCCCCTGGTGGCCGTGCTCGATTGACTGGACGAACGGGTATATCTGGTCGTCCATAATCAGCCCGCGGTCGATGAGGTCCTGCTTGAGGCTCTGCGTGTACATGATGTACTTGGTCATCAGCGGGAACAAATCGGAGCCGCCGACCGTGCCGCCGCCCCAGCCGGTAGCCCGCGAAGTCTCCCGGATAGAGCCGGTAATCCTGATGAAGCGCCAGAGGAAACCGGCGCCGATTACCGGGTCCTCGACATCCCTGAGGGACATGGCATCGGTCTCGGCCATAATCTGCTCCAGTGTCCGCTTCTTGTAGTCGAAGTCCCGGGCGGAGTTGCCGGCGATTATCAGCAGGAAGCCCGGCCCCTGCACCTGCGCGGAGAACTTCTTTAAATAGTCAAGGTCTTCCCGGTTATCCGTGGCGATGTTGGAGGCCATCATGGCGGCGTTGAAGCCCATCAGCGTGAAGCCTATTTCCGCCTCGCCGACCCTTCTCACGGCTTCAATCAGGGCGTCGATATCCTTGAAGGACAGGTAGCGTATCATGAAATTGGGCGGAAATTCCGGGTGCCGGTACTGCGGGCAGACGCCTTCCACGGGGTAGGTTGCCGGACCCGGCCAGTGATAGACCTTGACGGCGCCCCTGGTAAAGACTCCCAGCCCCCCCAGCGGCTGTGTGTTGCCCCTGATGACGCCCCGCAGGGACGGACCCGGCCCGTCGCCGCAGAACCATTCGCCCACCGACCCCAGCGAGCCCAGGCTGACGATTTCCCCATCCCCGGTGACCCATTCGACGGCCAGCAGGTTCCTCTCGGTATAGCTACCGCTCTGGCTCAGGTGCCCCAGACCGACGTGGGCCGCCATCGGCAGCGCGGAGCAGTTGGAGCCGGCGCCGCACAAATTACAGTTCAGGCCCCTTTTCATCAACTCGGCCTGCAGCTGGGCGCCGATAACGTAAGGCTCGACGGCCGCGTACATGCCTTTTTCATTAATTTCCAGAATGCGGTTCATCCGGCGCAGGTCCAGCTTGATACAGTCGGGCGCCACGGGGTCGCAGTAGAGCCAGCCCGTGCTCGATGCTTTGTATTGCACCTTATGCTTGTTACAGAGCCTGATTATCGCCTGAACCTCGTGGGTATTGGCGGGAAGGGTAACGGCTTCAAACCGGGGCAGGTACGTCTCTTTGCCCGACATCGTCTTCCGGCGGATGGGAAAGGAATATGACTCCGTGACGACCGGGTCTTCGGAAACGTTTTCCGGCCCGAGTATGTCTTCTAACGCATTATAAAAATCTCTCGCTAAAGCCATGTCTCATGACCTCCTTTATATCGCTTTCTCCAGCAGTTCGATGACGTCGTAGACCTTGAGGCTGCTACCCTTTTCCTTAATCGCCTCGTTAAAGTTCCTGATACACCAGGGACAGGCGGTGGCGATGGCCGCGGCCCCGGTATCCTCGGCCTCTTCGATTCTTTCCTTTGCCGTCCAGAGGGAGAAGTCGGGGTTGGACTCGCTGACGCCACCCCCCGCGCCGCAGCACCAGGCATATTCCTTGGTGCGTACCATTTCTACCAGCTTCAGGCCGGGTATGCTTTTAAGGACATCGCGCGGCGGTTCGTACACGCCGCAGGTGCCCCGGCGGAACTCTCGATACGGTTCGAAGATGCGAATGTGGCCGGGAATTTCTTTGCCTTTCCAGTGAATAAACGGTTCTCCCAGCCTGCCGAGATGGCACGGGTCATGGTAGGTGACGGCAATATCGACCTTTTTCTTCGGCTTCAGCTTGCCTTCCTTAATCAGCCGCGCGAGGTACTCGGTGATATGCAGCACTTCCAGGTCGCCCTTGAGGTCGAACTTGTCGTAGAGCACCTTGAAGGCATGGTAGCCGTCGGCGCAGGCCGTCACCAGCGTTTTCGCGCCCGATTTCTTAATCATCGCCATGTTCTTCTTAGCCTGGTTGAGGAAATCTTCCTTGTAGCCCATCTGGTAAGCCCGCCCGCCGCAGCAGGTCTCGTTCTCCCCGCCGGTGCCGAAGTTGACGCCGGCTTTCTGCAGCAGCCTGACGGTGGCTCTGGCGAGCTTCCACATATCCTTATTGTAGCTGGTCTGGCAGCCGACGTGATAGACGACATCCACCTTGTCTTTAGTGCAGTCCTTTGAGTTGAGTCCGGCCGCCCAATCGCCGCGCCTGGCTTTAGCGCCCGGCACCATGGTGCCCTGCTTGCGCAGGCTGTTGATTACTTTGTCCAGGATGGGGCTGGTATGGCCTTCCTCGACCGCCTTTATCCTGGTCTCGTATATCGGCTCGAGGACTTCCATGTCCATGGCGTACTTGCAGGAGACATCGCAGGCCCCGCATACCTGGCAGTTATACATTACCTCCATGAACTTCGGGGAGAAGTCGATTCTCTTCTCCAGGAGTGCCACCCCGTTGACCATTCTGCCGCCGGCGGAATAGGTATGGAAGTTGTACTTTGATATGCTGGGGCAGACATTAACGGGCTGATATCCCGTCACTTTTTCAAAGGGCATGAATTTACAGGCGGAGCACCTGCGGCACGTTTCCATCTCGTTACGTAAATCTTCCAGTGCCATCTCATTTCCTCCTTAGCATTATCTTTCAAAAACACAGCTTGCCGGGGTTCATAATATTTTCGGGGTCGAGTATCGACTTCACTTTTTTCAAAGCGGCCACGGTAGCGGCATCCCGGTTCATCACGATGCCGGTGCTTTCGCCGTAAGGCCGGGAGAAGAAAGCGCCTTTGTCCATGAGCTTCTTCACGGCGCTGACGGACAGTTTCTTTATCCTCTCCGCCTCCACCGGGTTATCCGGGTCGTAGAACAGGTTGAACTCGACGTGATAGTTGACGCCCTGGACTATCGGCTGGACGTAAACGCCCATATCGGAAGTCGGGCAACCGGCCTCACCGGCCAGGTCATACATGGCGTCGATTAACTCGCCGACTTTCTGGAAGTTGGAAATAAAGAAGATATCGTGGCAGGCCCCCTTATAACGGAGCTTCCAGCAGGGCTCCGCGGACGGGCCCTGGACAGCTTTCAGCAGCTCGAAAGCGGAAACGCTGCCGATAGACTGTGCCGGTTCCACGCCCACGCGCTGGGACAGGTCCTTGATATCCAGCACTTGCCCCTTGACCCTGTCTTCCGTCAGGTAGTCGTAACCGGCGACGTTGTAGAAGAGTATCCAGGGGGGTAGGGAGTCCTTTATTTCCCGGTAATCGGAAGGCCGCTTCTTCGCCGTGACGGCCGCCAGGTTGGCGTTATTTAATATTAAGCATTCATTCACCAGCCTCAGCCTGACGAGCCAGTGGACCATTTCCATGATTTTGTCGAAATCCGGGCAGCCTATAAGGAAGGGCTCTTCCATCCTGGGGAGAATCTCGCACCTCGCCGAGGCCCAGGTAACGATGCCCATCGTCCCCTGCGAACCCTGGATGACCCGGTACCAGGAGTTCGATGATGGCCCGGCCGCCTCTTTCTGCGCCCCGCCCACCGCCCACTGTTCCTCCAGAGCGCCCGGCCCGGCGGCGGCGCCGGTGCGGAACATATCACCGTTCCCCAGAATAATTTCGACATCGGCCAGGGGATCGGCGATATCCCAGTGGTACTTGGGCATGACCACCGGCTCCCGCTCCAGCATACTGCCGACGACCGATTTCGTTTTGCGGGGCAAGAAAGGCATATTGAGTCGCAGACCTTCTTTAGCCGCGGCCGGGATAAGTTCGCCGAAGGTTACCCCCGGCTCGAACATGACCACCCGGTTATAACGGTCGACCCTGATAATCTTCTTCATGCCGCTTAAGTCCACGATAATAGCTCCGCCGGCGCCGGGAACGGTATCGCCTTTAAAGTGGGGAGGCCCCGAGCTTACCGGCACGAGCGGGACTGCGGTCTTCCTGGCCAGGGCGACGAGCTTTTCGATATCGTCGGAGTTTCTCGGCTTTACCACGTACTCCGGTCTAACCGGATTAACAAAGCTTGCATCGCTGGAATATTTTTCCAGTGTCGCGCGGTCGGAGCTTACATTACCGGCACCGACGATTTTTGCCAGCTGTTTTTGTTCTATCATATTTGCCTCCCTTCACACGTTAAGATATTATAAAGAATTAGGCGGCAATATGCTAATTCACAAGTGATGCCTTGCAGGCACGTACTTCTCATGACAATAACGAGGAGGTAATATATGGAACTGGGTTTGAAAGGTAAAGTAGCGCTGGTAACCGGGGCCGGCAGCCAGATAGGTTTCGGGAAAGCGATAGCCCTGGCGCTGGCGAAAGAAGGGTGCGATATCGTCGTTAATGATATCAACCTCGAAGATGCCCAGAAAACGGCCGCCGCCGTAGAGAAGCTGGGGCGCAGGTCACTGGCTATCAGGGCCGATGTCACCAGCGGCGCCGCATGGGACGATATGGTAAAAGAGATACTGGGAAAATTCGGCAGGATAGATATACTGGTCAATAATGCCGGCGGCTGTACCCCGCCCAGACCCTTCCTGGAAATGACCGATAAGGACTGGGACTTCGATATCGATGTCAACCTCAGGAGCACGAGGAACGGCACGCGGGCTGTTCTCCCGCACATGATTAAGCAGAAGAGCGGGAAAATCGTCAACGTCACTTCAGGGGCCGGCATACACGGCGGGATGTTCACCTCCGGTTATGCCGCGGCCAAGGCGGGAATCATCGGCTTCAGCATGGGGGTAGCCAAAGAAGCGGCGCCCCACGGAATCAATATCAACTGCGTGTCGCCCGGCGTGGCCAATACCGGATTCGCTAAAAACGCGCCTCCCGGGCTGATAGAGAATTTCCCCAGGACGCTGCCGATAGGCAGGCTGACAACGACCCGGGACGTCGCCAACGCAGTGGTCTTCCTGGTCTCCGATGCCGCCAGCGATATCGTCGGGCAGGTTCTCGTTGTCTCCGGCGGCGTGAGCCCGTAGAATACTTTACACAACAATGAAGTTTTTACCTGTCATTTGTATTACAACCGTATTTTTGATATTCTTTTATCGTCCTGCTTTAAAAATCCAGATACCTGTTTACGGAGGTTAGCGATGTTCAACCCGATTGTTTTCAACGAGGATGTCTGCAAAGGGTGCAATATCTGCGTGGACGTCTGCCTGATGGAAATCCTGGCAACCAACCCGGAGAAGGGCAAGCCGCCCCTGGTAAAATACCCGGACGAATGCGCCTACGACGGAGCCTGCTGGATGCAATGTCCCCAGCGAGATAAAGGAGCTATTAAAATAATTCCGCCCCTGCCTATGCGCGTATCCGTCCTGAGAGGAGAGAAGCCATGAATTCAGGAATTGAAGTCGCAGGAATAGATACGGATGTTTTAGTAATCGGCGGCGGACTGGCCGGATGCATGGCCGCTATTAAAGCCAGCGAATACGGCGTAAAGGTCACGATAGCGGAAAAAGCCAATACCCTGAGCAGCGGCTGCGCCGGGACGGGCGTCGACCACTCCTGGGCCTATATTCCCATGATTCACCAACAGATGGGCTGGACCATCGAAGACCTGATAGAAGACCACGCCCAGTTAATCGCCCGGGGTTTCATCAATAAAGAACTGCTCCGCCTGGTGGCCAGGGAGAACTACGACCGCATGCTCGACCTGGAGAAGTTCGGCGTGAAAATCAGGTATGAAGACAGCCGGATACCCGGCAAATTCAGAATCGTCTACCAGTTCCACACCATGCCGAGCTCGTTCAACTTCGACGGCCACGACCTGAAGATAAAGCTCACCAGGGAGGCGAAGAAAAGGGGCGTCGATATCGTCAACCGGGTCATGATGGTCGGCCTGTTACTTACCGACGGACAGATAGCCGGGGCGCTGGGAATAGGCACCGGCGATGGCAGGCTCTATTCGTTCAGAGCCAAGGCGGTCGTCATGTCCACGGGCCGGGCCAACCGGCTGACTCCCAATGTCACCGGCATCTGGGGCAACCACCGCATCCCCGTCAACGAGACCGGGGATGGCCGGGCCATGGCGTTCCGCGCCGGCATCCCCGTCATCAACATGGAGTTCCTTTCCTCCGGTTACTACTCCATCGGCAACTACGAGCTCAACCTGGGCTCTCCCCGGAACACGGTGCAGCCCGCCGCGGCCGTTACCGATGCCGACGGAAAGGTAATCGTGCCGAGGACGCAGTTCTACGACTGGGCGAACCTGGGTAAAGAGAAGGCGGACGCCACGTTAAACCGACAGAAGATGCTTTCGGGAGGGCGGAACGCCCGCCCTTCCTACGCTCAGCTATACCGGCAGGGGCAGGGGCCTTTTTATCTCGACCTCACCGGCGGCACGGAGGAGGAGATAAAATACATCGAATGGTCTATCGGCAACGAGGGCAAGGGTTCCCTGTTCCTGGACTACCTGAAAACCCGGGAAGGGTTCGATTTTCGGAGGGACAAGCTGGAGTGGCTCCCGAACAGTCGCGAGATGGCCGGCACGGCAGCATCGGGACTGGTGGTGGACAACGACCTCGAGACGGAGGTTAAAGGCCTGTTCGGTGCCGGGGACGACGTCGGTGGGGTGCCGTGGGCGGGCGCCCCCGGAGCTTTCACCATGGGCTGGCACGCCGGCGAGAGGGCAGCCAAGGAAACCAGGGCGCAGAAAAATCACCTGACTGCGGATGCCGAACCGGTGGAATCTCTCAGGGAAATGTGTTCCGGTATGCTTGAGAGTCGAAAAGGCCTGCACTGGCGCGAGGTTGAGATGGCTCTGCAGAACGCCGTGGACTACTATGCGGGCGAGGTGCGGGCGGAAAAGACCCTGCAGCGCGGCCTGGAACGCCTGAAGGACATAAAAAAGAACGCGTCATTTAAAGCCGAAAATCCCCATGAACTCATGCGCTGCCTCGAAGTGCAGTCGCTGATAGATAACGCCGAGATGATACTGAATGCCTCGCTGGAAAGGCAGGAGAGCCGCCGGGCGCCTTTCGGGTTCGTCCGGGCCGATTTCCCCGAACAAAACGATAAGGAGTGGCTTGCCTTCCTGGCCCTGCGGCGCAAAGAAGGAAAAATTGAATTCTCCAGGCTTCCTATCAGGCAATAGAAGAAGGCTAAGATAACATGCCGATCATCGAGACACATGGCCTGTCTAAAAGCTTTAAAAGTATAGTCGCCGTGGAAGACCTTACGCTCGCGGTGGAAGCGGGACAAGTGCTGGGGTTTCTCGGCCCGAACGGCGCCGGTAAAACGACGACCATCCGCATGCTGGCCGGCATGATAGCGCCGACGGGCGGTTACGCCACCGTAGCCGGGATAAGGACGGACCGGGAAGTAGAGCGCGTGCACGAACACATCGGCCTGCTTACGGAAACACCGGGCTTTTACAGTCGACTCAGCGCCCGGCATAACCTCGAATTCTTCGCTGGGTTTTATCCCGCTGTTGATAGCCGTACCGCCGTCGAGAAGTATTTAAAAAAGATGGGACTCTGGGAACGCCGCAATGATAAGGTCGGCACCTTCTCCAAGGGCATGAAGCAGAGGCTGGCGATTACCCGGGCCATGCTCCACGAACCCGGCGTGCTCTTCCTCGACGAGCCGACGGCTGGCCTGGACCCCGAGGCCGCCGGAGAGGTGCGGGAGCTGATACGCGGGCTCAGTAAGGAGGGGCGCACCATCTTTCTATCCACCCACAACCTGAACGAGGCGGAGCTTCTGTGCGATCGCATCGCGGTGATTCATACCAGGCTGCTCGCCTTGGACACCGCCGAGCAACTCCGCCGGCGCTTCTTCCGCCGCCAGATAGTCGTCCGGCTGGAAACGCCGGAACCCCGGGTGGTTGAAGCCGTCAGGAAGCTACCTTTCGTCGAGGACCTGCAGGAGGACGGGAACCAGCTTATTCTGGAGTTGACCGACCCCGAGAGTAACCGCCCCGCGCTGGTGAAAGCAATCGTGGAAGCGGGGGGCGG
>DATLAD010000199.1:0-8629 GCA_035527575.1 Dehalococcoidales bacterium | reverse complement strand
AAGCCCCTGTACCTTTCCTGTCTTTACATCCACGTCTACCCTGCGGAAAGCCGGGTCGGACGATGTCCCCGGCATCAGGGTTATATCTCCGGCACACGGGCAGAGGAACTTGGAGCCGGAGTAGATGAGCACGTCGCGGATTGGCAGCATCCAGCCCTTGGGCACACCCTTGAGGGTCGGGTCGTGGGTGAGGGACAAATGCGTCTTCACCATCATGGTGGCGTACTCATCGTATTTCGGGTCGGCCTCAAACGCCTTGGCCTTGGCCTCGGCGGCGGCAGTCCAGGAAACGCCGTCGGCGCCGTAAACTTCTTTGGCAATCTTCTCCACCCTCTGGCGCAGCTTCATCTCATTGGGGTAGAGGAACTTGAATTCATTCTTTTGGTTACAGGCTTCGACTACGGCGTCAGCCAGCTCCAGTGCGCCGTCGCCGCCGTCGGCCCAGTGTGTCGAGAGGGCGCAGCGAGCCCCGGCTGCCTCGGCGGCTTTCCTGACGATTGCAATCTCATCTTTGGTATCGTTATGGAAAGCGTTGATGCAGACCACCGGGTTGATGCCGGCTTTGCGGATAACGCCGATAAGGTGAAGCATATTGGGCAGTCCCTTTTCCACGAGTCCAACGTTCTCTTTGGTGTACTCCTGGGGCAGGGGTATGCCGGCCACCACCTTGGGGCCGCCGCCGTGCATCTTCAGGGCGCGGATGGTGGTGGTGAGTACGGAGACATGCGGTTTCAGGCCGCTGTAGCGGCACTTAACGTTCCAGAACTTCTCGAAGCCGATATCGGCGGCGAAGCCACTCTCGGTAACATGGTAATCATACATCTTCAGGCCGATGCGGTCGGCGATGATGGAGGACTGGCCGACGGCGATATTGGCGAAAGGCCCGGCGTGCACCATGCAGGGCTGGTACTCCACCGTGCACATGAGGGTTGGATTGATGGTGTTGCGCATCCAGGCAGTCATGGCGCCGCCCACCTCGAGGTTGCCGGTGGTAACGGGGTTGCCCTTTTTATCATAGGCCAGGGTTATTTCATCCATTCTCTTGCGGAGGTCGGCCAGGTCGGTTACGATGGACAGCATGGCCATAAGCTCGGAGCTGACGGCGATGCCGAACTTGGACTGCATGGTGAAGCCATCCATGCGCCCGCCGAGGCCGATGATGATATTGCGCAGGCTCTGCGCGCAGAAGTCCATAATCCAGCCGAACTCGACGCGGGTGGGGTCGATGTTCAGGCGTGGCATCCTGGTCAAGCGTTGCAGCTGCTCGTCATCATAATTGCGCTCGTGCTGCATTCGGGCTGTAAGTGCGACCATGGCCAGGTTGTGCGCATTAATAATGTCATTGATGTCACCGGTAAGCCCCATGGAGAACTCGGTCATGGGGATGAGCAGGGCATTGCCACCGCCGGCCGCCGTTCCCTTGATGTTCATGGTGGGGCCGCCCGAGGGCTGTCGGATACAGCCGCCCACATTCAGGCCCCGCTTGCCCATACCTTCCAGGATACCCATCGCGGTCGTGCTCTTGCCCTCGCCCAATGGCGTGGGCGTTATGGCCGTGACCTCAATATACTTGCCGTCTTTCTTATCCTTGAGACGGTCGATAATCTTCAGAAAGTCGAGTTTGGCGATTCTCCCGTAAGGGAGTATCTCGTCTTTCTGTAATCCCAGCCTCTCCCGCCACTGGTCCGGGGTCGGCATGTTTTCCTCGGCCGCCTCCGAGATTTGCCAGTCCTTCATCTTGACAGCATCGTAAGCCACGTAATACCTCCTGATATATTATTTTTTTCCGCACTATTATTTACTGTTTAAATTTTTTAACTGAGTTTACATAAAAAGGCAGATTATATGCCAGGCAAACCATCACCGAACCGCTTTCGTGGTGTTTTACCGGTTACTATTATCCTATTTCTTTCTATGCCTTTCTAGTGCCACTGTCAGCTTTTTACGCTCGGCTGCCGTTTTGCAGACATGAGTTTATCGTAAATGTTCTTGACCTCTTTCGCAGTCTGCGGGCTGGCAGTAAAGAGAGATTGATTGGCAAGGTCAGCCTCGTTAATGGCAGGGTCGTATGAAATAAAGCCAAGGATTTCAATACCGGGCAGGCTTGACTTAATAAATTCTTTATCCGATTCGCTCCGTATTTTATTGCCGACAACGGCGATGCTGTGCAGGCCGAGGTCCTGTGCCAGTTTGCTGATGGTCTGGGCGGTCTCGATGCTGCGTCGCCCCGGTTCCACCACGATAATCAGCTTGTCCACCGCTTTGGTGGTGCCGCGGGACAAATGCTCGATGCCTGCCTCCATGTCCAGGATAACCACCTCGTCTCTTTGCAGGAGCAGGTGGCTGAGCAGGGCCTGCAGCAGGGCACCCTCCGGGCAGTAGCAGCCGGTGCCTCCCCGCTTTATCCGCCCCATCGACATCAGTCTGATACCATCAAGCTTTACGGAATAATTCTCCGGCAGGTCATCAACCTTGGGATTCAACTTGAAGAAAGCCCCGGAGGTGCCGGGACGAACGCCCACGCGCTCTTCGATGAGGTCGGTTAGCTCGGATATGGGGGTTATTTTTTCCGGGTTGGGGAAACCGAGGGTAGATGCCAGATTGGCATCGGGGTCGGCGTCAATAGCAATGACAGAATAGCCGGCTTCGGCGAATATATGTGAAAGGAAAGCAGAAAGAAGAGTTTTACCTACGCCGCCTTTACCGCTTATCGCTATCTTCATGCAGACCTTGCTTCTGGTATAATTGAATCTGTTACTTTTGGGGGAAGCACTGCGAATTGAAGTGACGGGTTACTCTGCCACCCAAACAAATAGTTTATATTATGCAGTTTTAAAAGTCAAGAATAACATGTACTTAGGACATAGAACTTCCGGTCTATACGGCCGGAGTCGAAAGGTGCTATATCCTTTTCAACATGTTGGGGCGTGGTAAAAAGCTCCATCATTTTAGCGCCGGCACCAATCATTATCTTTTTCTCGCGTAGCTCCGGAAGCTCGTCAAAGTCTATGGTGCCGCTCATATCTCGGTCGACCTGTTTCAGCTCGTTTATCTCGTTCCAGGCCCGGGACGGTTTTGAAATAGCACCGGAGTCCTGATTGTTGTCTTTTACCTGTCAAGTAACTAGAATAGAGTTCAGGACAGGGAAAGGAGGAGTCGCATGGTAAAAGTCAGTTATCCCATGTGCGCCCATTGTCCCACCAGGGTCTGCGAGAACCGGGGTGGAAAGGCGAGTGACGGGACTGTATCTCTGGAAAAGGCGCCCGCTTTTTGCCCGATGAAGCTCATGCCGGAGGTATATAACGAAGCATTGTCCGAGTACGATAAGCCGGAGGTAAGAGAATTCGCCCGGCTGGCTTCCATACAGGAGGCCGAGTGCTACGAGCGCCTGCCCGATGGCCTGAGAACGAAGCTGCCCCGCATCGAGGAGCTGATTCAGTTCTCCCGGAAATGCGACTATAAAAGGCTCGGCATCGCCCACTGCGGGGGACTTTTTGAGGAGGCCGCTCTTCTCAGCGAGATTCTGGAAAATAACGGCTTTGAGGTTGTTACCGTCCAGTGCAAGACGGGGGCTGTTATCAAGGAAAAGATTGGTATCCTGGCAAATCAGAAGATTGCCGGTCCGGAGGACTGGGAAAGCATGTGCAATCCTATTGCCCAGGCGATGATAATCAACAGGGCGAAGGTTGACCTGGCCGTCATGCTGGGACTCTGTATCGGCCACGATACGCTGTTCATTAAATACTGCAAAGTTCCGCAGACGGTGATTGCCGTCAAGGACAGGGTTTTCGGGCATAATCCCCTGGCGGCTCTTTACCTCTCCGGAAGTTACTATCGGCGGCTCAGGAATAAAATAGAATAGTGTATTTGGAGGTCTGGTAAAATGGCAATTATCGATATAAGTGTCGTACCCGTGGGGACGCAATCGCCTTCGGTCAGTCAGTATGTTGCCGGTGCGGTCCGTATATTGAAGAACGAACCGGGCATCAAGTACGAGTTGACGCCGATGAACACGATTATCGAGGGCGACCTGTCAAAGCTTATGGACCTGGCGAAAAGGATGCACGAGTCTGCCTTCGATGCCGGGGCAATGAGGGTAGTAACCACCATGAGGATTGACGAGCGCCGTGATAAGCCTCTGACCATGGAGGGAAAGATAAAGGCGGTCAGGGAAAAGCTGGGCTAACTATCCACTGGTTATCTTCGTGAAAGCGGAGAAAGATATTAGATGGAATTGTCACATATTATAATCCTGCTGGTGACCGGCGTCGGGGTTGGTTTCGCCAGTGGTCTGCTGGGTCTCGGTGGTGCCTTCATCATGACGCCTGTTCAATATATGGTATTTACCGATATGGGAATTTCCGCGGATACGGCCATAAAGCTGGCATTCGGCACAAACTTGCTGGTTATCCTGCCGACCGCCGCCAGCGGGGCATGGCGGCATCACCGCGAAGGGGTAGTATGGTGGCGAGCCGCCATTATCATGGGGAGTTGTGGCCTGGTTTGTGCTTTTGGTGGGGCTGCCTTGGCAGCCCATCTTCCCGGGTTGGTACTTAAGATTACCTACGGGGTGATTGTGCTCCTGAGTGGCATAAGGATGCTCACAGCCAGACAGCCACATATTGAACCGGAACCGGTAGATAATACATGGATATGGGTTGCCTGGGCTATACCTTTAGGTATACTGATAGGCATTTTTGGCTTTGGAGGTGCCATCGTCATGATACCGGTGATGGTACTGGCTTTGAAATTTAAGATGCACAATGCTATAGCCACCTCACTGGCGGTGATGGTATTTACCAGCGTTGGCGGTGTAATTGGCTATATTGTTAATGGTATCGGTGTTACCGACCTTCCTTCGTATTCAATTGGCTATGTAAATCTGACATCATGGTTTTTACTGGCGGTAACCAGTGTCGGCATGGCGCAGTTCGGTGCCATTATTGCTCATAAGCTACCAGCCAAGTATTTAAGGTTTCTATTTATTGCGGTTATGTTCTATATGGGATTAAAAATGATAGGTGTCTTTGAATGGCTTGGCTGGCCGATGTAGAAGGGGGGATTATGGAGATTAAGATAACTACACTGAATGAGAACACGGCAAGCCTCGGTTTTCTGGCGGAGTGGGGCCTGAGTATGCTCGTGGAAGCTGATGGACAAAAAATATTGTTTGATACCGGCATGGGCATCGCCGCAGTGCACAATGCTGAGTCTATGAGAATCGACCTGGCTGCCATCGACCGTATAGTGCTGAGCCACGGACATTATGACCACACCGGAGGGCTGTTAGAGGTGTCGAGAAGGGCCGGCGGGAAGGAAATTATCGCCCACCCCGATGTCTGGGCCAGAAAATACGGCAGCCTCGATAATGCCCCCAAGAGATATGTCGGCATTCCTTATATAAGGGAAGCTCTGGAAGTGATGGGTGCGAAGTTCAACCTGTCCAGAGAGCCGGTAAAGCTCTCCGAACACATAATGACCACCGGTGAAATACCCATGGTTACGGACTACGAAATAGTCGAGAAATACCTGTGCGTCATGGAGGGGGACGAGCTAAAGCAGGACCCCCTCGACGACGACCTTGCCCTGATTATCGATACCGAGTTCGGGCTGGTGGTTATCCTGGGCTGTGCTCATCACGGCATTGTCAATACGCTTAAACAGGCTAAGAAAGTGACGGGCAAGGAGCTTATCTATGCCGCCATCGGCGGTACGCACCTTGTTCGCGCTTCCAAAGAGCGCCTGGAAAAGACGGCGGCGGCTCTAAAAGAAATGGGAGTGCAGTACCTGGGTGTCTCACACTGTACCGGCTTTAACGCCTCGGCTTACCTGGCGCGGGAGTTCGGCGACCGGTTCTTCCAGAATAACTCCGGCACGCAGTTGACGCTGCCTTTTAAGTAAAACTGGTTTCAGGCCCCCTGCTTGCCCGATTCTTCAGTCGCCGGTGCTCCGGGAGCCCTCGGCATGGCAAAAACCAGGGGTGTCGTTAGCACCAGGATTAACGCCAGGCCGAGGAAGACTACCGTGAAACCGTGGCTTATATCAACGGTGAAGTGCAGCAGGAAGGAAGTAACCGCGATGCTTATAGCGCCCCCGGCCTGCCGGAACATACCCCTCACGCCGGTTATGGTAGCCACCCTTCGCGGCATAAGCTCGATACAGGCGTTGTTGGCCGCCGGGGCAGTCATGCCCATACCGATTCCCGACAGCAACATAAAAACCACGAGCAGTGCCGTGGCGCTCGTTTGAATCCCCAGTGCATTCATAACCGGCGACGCTATTCCGAGCAGGACAAGGCTGAGTACTACGGCTCCGGTGCCTATCAACATCGGCAGGCGGTACCCCCATCTGGTTAGAAAAATGCTGGTTATCGTTGAAGCGGCTATCATACCCACGGACCTCGGGGTCAGAATAAGGCCGCTTTCAAGGGTGGACATGCCGTATACCGAGGTGGCATAAAAAGGAATGAACGACATGATGCCCAGGACAGACATACCGTACAGGAGGTTGAAGATATTTGCTGCCAGGAAAGGCCTTTGTTTAAGAAGCTGCAGGTCGATGATAGGGTTCTTGTTTCTGCCTTCATGCCGGATAAAAAAGAACATAAAGACGATGGCAGCCGCGAACAATAACCCGGGCAAAAACCAGGACGACTTACCCTGGCTATTACCTATCTCGCTGAAAGCAACGAGAAAAGCCGAAAGTGAACCGGTAAACAGGCCGGCTCCCACCAGGTCCATGTGGCCCCCTTCTCTTTTTGTAGCCCGCAGGAGAAAAGCCGAAGCAACGAAGGTGATGACACAGAGGGGGATGTTAAACCAGAATACCGACCTCCATCCGAAGGCTTCGACGAGCCACCCCCCCAGGTTCGGCCCGATTATCATGCCGATGGGGAAAATACTGCTGAAGAGGCCTATCGCCCGTTGCCTTGACTCGGGAAACTGGTCGCTGACAATAGCCGTAGCCAGGGGTAAGAAGCTGCCTGCGCCGATGGCCTGGATAAGCCGTGCCCCTATAAGGAGCTCGATATTGGGGGCCAGGGCGCAGAGAAGGGAGCCGATGGTAAAAATTAATATAGAGACCATGAAGGTGAGTTTTCCGCCGAAGATGTCCCCGGCTTTCCCGGCTAAAGGCATGACGGCTGTGGCCACCAGTTGATTGATGCTCAGTACCCAGCCCGCTAAAATCAGCGAGGTATCAAACGAAGAAATAATGAGCGGAAAAGCCACGGCAATGGCCGAACCGCTTATGGAAACGAGCAGGAGCGACAGCGATACGGCGCCGAAGACAAGATATCTCGACATTTAATATAGTCTATCACAGGTTCCCCACTGCTATAAAATATTAAATATACGGGTTCTGTTCTGTTTATGTTGTTTCGGTATTACTGCGTGCGTGTTGTTTGCGTTCCGGCCGGGTTTGTGCTAAAATTTAAAAACATTAACCGCTAGGGGTGCTCGGGGCTGAGAGTCCCTGATGTATTCGGGGGCGACCCTTGGAACCTGAACTCGATAATACGAGCGTAGGGAAGCGGCCTTACAGTTAGACCAAGGGTCTGGTACTTTCAGCCGAAGCCCTTGGTCTTATTATTTTATGGGGGAGGTGCCGGAATGACACAGCTGGAAATAGCCGGAAAAGGCGAAATTTCTCCACAGATGGAGGCGGTCGCAAAGGCCGAAGGGCTGGAAGCCGAGTTTATCCGACAGGGCGTGGCGAAAGGGACGATAGTTATTACGGCCAACGTCAGGCATTCCGACCTCATTCCATGTGGAATCGGGGAGGGGTTGTCCACCAAGGTTAATGCCAATATCGGGACTTCTTCCGATTTCGGCAGTGTTGGTACCGAGTTGGAAAAGCTGAAGACAGCCCTGGCTGCCGGGGCCCATACGGTCATGGACCTGAGCACCGGCGGTGACATACCGGCCATCAGGAGGGCAATTATCGCGGCCAGTTCCTGCCCCGTAGGCACAGTGCCCATTTACCAGGCGGGTATCGAGGCCATCGAGAAACACGGCGCCATCGTGAAGATGAGCGTTGATGATATTTTCGCTGTTATCGAGGATAACGCTCGGGACGGCGTCGACTTCGTTACCGTGCACTGCGGAGTTACCCGGGCGGCTATTGCCCGACTCAAGCAGCAGGGTAGGGTAACCGATGTCGTCTCACGCGGGGGCGCTTTCATGATCGGCTGGATGCTGCATAACAATTGTGAAAATCCCCTCTACGAGCATTATGACCGCCTGCTGGATATCGCCCGCGAGTTCGATGTTACCCTGAGCCTCGGCGACGGCATGCGGCCCGGTTCCCTGGCAGATGCCACCGACCGTACCCAGATAGAGGAACTGCTTACCCTCGGCGAGCTCGTGCAGAGGGCGCAGGAGGCCGGCGTCCAGGTAATGGTGGAAGGGCCGGGGCACATACCCCTGGACCAGATTGAGACAAACGTCCGTCTCCAGAAGGCCGTCTGCAAGGGCGCACCTTTTTACGTGCTGGGCCCGCTGGTGACCGATATAGCCGCCGGCTACGACCATATCACCGGCGCTATCGGCGGGGCTGTTGCCGCCATTTCCGGGGCCGACTTCCTTTGCTACGTAACGCCGTCGGAGCACCTTGCCATCCCCGATGTCGA
>DATLAD010000198.1:0-3906 GCA_035527575.1 Dehalococcoidales bacterium | reverse complement strand
TGGACGTTTATTCCCATATCATAGAGGGTATGCAGGCCGATGCTATGGCGCTACTGGACGAAGTGCTGCCGGAAGGGGTGGTCAAAAATTCCGTCGCCAAAACGTCGCCAACTTTTGAGAATTTAGTGCCAAAGCAGCGTAATTTAGCTTGAGCCCCTGTAGCTCAGGTGGATAGAGCAGCGGTTTCCTAAACCGTTTGCCCGGGTTCGAGTCCCGGCAGGGGTACCAGATTTAGCCTCGGATTTCTTTAATTTCCTAATACACTTGTTTTTTAATCAGCTTTTTGCTAATCTTTTGCTAATCTAATTCTTTTTATCTAGATATAGTATATTTATATCATTGGTGAATAGTTAAGCATAGAGGTATAACAGGAGTCAGATGCCAATTACGAACAATTTTGAATCTTATTCAACAGATTTATTCGTTGGCAGAGAACGTGAACTAGAAGCCCTCAAGAGTGCTTTCTTTGAGGAGAACGCAAGGCTTGTGATGATAACTGGAAAGGCGGGATTAGGAAAAACCTCTCTTGCGGCAATGTTTGTTAAAAAGTACCAAGATAAGTTTCCTGGAGGAGTACACTGGATAGAGGCGCACATAGATCCTCTAGGACTTGGGACTAGTGTGGCACCTTTATATAATCTTCTACACCTTAAGTTGGACGCAAACTTGAATTCGCTAGCAGTATGTGAAGAACTACATCGTTATGCAAATGAACAGCCGTCTATTATAGAATCAAGACTGGATATGATTCTGAGAAGTAGCCCTAATCTTCAAGTTTTATGTACGTCCCAAGCTAAGCTAAATTGGAAAAATATTGATAAAAATATTGAGCTAAGACCATTTAGTAAAGAGGAATTTGCTGAGATATTCAAGAGACGGTTGCTTATCACAAATATTGAAAATTTGGATGAACTATACAGGAAAATATCCGGATCACCTTTATCTGTGGTTACAGCAAGCTCCGCTGTTCATGACAAATTTATCAGTCTAGAGGAACTACAAGATTACACAAAGCCTTTTAAGAGGTTCGGTATTCTGGGACCTGATGGCAAACCATTAAATCTAAAAGATGACAAATACCAGAATGTAATTTCAACCGTCCACGGCGTAAATAGAGAGTTCTTAAAAAGACTTTCTGATAGGCCATCCCTTCTTTATGAATTATCGCCTAGACAATTCGAGGAACTTGTTGCTGAATTACTTGATCGAAGAGGTTACGAAGTAACCCTAACGCCAGCGTCAAGAGATGGTGGAGTAGATATATATGCTGCAGAGAAAAAAGATATTGGGCAATTTTTATACTTGGTTCAATGTAAGAAGTTTAAACCTGAACGTCATGTTGGGGTTGGAGTAATTCGGGAACTTATAGGTGCACTTGAGCTGAAAAAGGCGACAGCTGGTATTCTAGTTACTACGTCGTTTTTTACGAAGGATGCCTATGAATTGCAGCAGAAATTGGCATACAGAATAAGTTTACAAGACTATTTGGGAATTCAAAAATGGATAAAAGAGGGATTCAATCCATAACGCGGAGTGGATTTTTCTTATGGTCGTTTGCAAACATTGAGTCGAAAGCCCTCGCAGCAGCCTCCTGTAAACCAGGAACCCGGATTCCCCTAACCGGTGACCGTATCGATGTCATCACGCGGCGTCAAAGGTAATCCTCCGCCGGCGTTTATAGCTTCACCGGTAACGTAAGATGAAAGCTCAGATGCCAGAAACAGGGCCACCCCGGCGATTTCCTCCGGCATACCCATTCTCTGCATCGGGACCTTTTTGCCCAGCATGGCGAAAAAGGCTTGCCCCTCTTTATCCGACATTCCCTTTAGCATCTCATTAAAAAATTCCGTACGTACCGGCCCCGGCAGAATAGCGTTCACGGTGATATTAAAGGGGGCCAGTTCAAAAGCCAGGTTACTCGTTAACGAAATGACCCCTCCTTTAGCCGAATGGTAATGAACTATGGGGGCGGGCGGATGGATGGCGCCCATAGAAGAAACATTTATAATCTTGCCGTATTTATTTACTTTCATATAAGGCACGACTGCACGGCAACATAAAAACTGACCTTTCAGGTTGATGCCTACAATCCTGTCCCAATCCTCTTCAGTTACCTCCTCGATAGCCCCTTCTTTCGCTGAAGAAATCCCGCCCGCATTATTGACCAGGATATCAATCTTGCCGAATTCTCTAACGGTCCGGGCTACCATATCGTTTACCTCGGTGCTATTTGAGACATCGGCCTTAATCGCCAGGGACCTGCGCCCCAGCGCCCTGACTTCTTCCGCAACTTTCCGGGCGCCTTCGATATGCATGGCGTTGACGACGACGTCACAACCCTCCCCGGCGAACTTAATGGCAATACTTCTCCCGATTCCTTTAGCGCCGCCGGTAATAATGGCAACTCTATTCTCAAGCAACACTTTCTGCCTCCTTTAGCTTTCCCCGGTATGTAAACAGTATCCAAGCCTCAATATAAACCATTGCGCTGCCTGTTGACAATCAACGTTGCAAACATTATTTAAAATCCGGCAATATTGTATAATAACGTGACAGACACTGTATCGAATCGCCACTGTTAACGAAAATAAGCGATACCACTTCGGAGGAGTGCATGACCAGAGGTTACGCGGGTAAAATACTGAAGGTGGATTTATCCGGAAATAAGCTGAAGGACGAGGTACTCGATGAAAAACTCGCCCGCCGGTTCATCGGCGGTTACGGCATCGGCGCCAGGATTATCTTCAGCGAGCAGGCCGGCGGCGTCGACCCGCTGGGTCGGGATAATATTTTAAGCTTTCTGACCGGCCCGTTTACCGGCACGCCGGCTATTTCCGGCACGAGATTCACAGTAGCGGGAAAATCGCCGCTGACGGGGTGCTGGGGCGATGCCAACTCGGGCGGTTATTTCGGGGCTTACCTTAAATTCGCCGGTTACGACGCCGTGTTCTTCACCGGCATATCGGAAAAGCCCGTTTACCTCTTTATCGATAACGGCAAAGCCGAGTTGAGAGACGCGGCGCACCTGTGGGGTAAAGACACCTACGAAACGGAAGAAACTATAAAATCCGAACTGGGCAAGGATGTAGCCGTGGCCTGCATCGGGCCATCGGGAGAAAAATTATCCCTCATCGCCGGCATCGTCCATACCAGGGGCAGTGTCGCCGCCCGCTCCGGCCTGGGAGCCGTGATGGGCTCCAAGCGACTCAAGGCGGTGGCCGTGAAAGGCAACATGAAGGTGCCCCTTGCCGACGAAAACAGGGCCGGGGAACTGAGGAAAAAATACCTGGCGCAACTGGGGGGACATGTCGATGTCATAAGGAAGTTCGGCACGACCTTCGTTACCGTTGCCTGCATCGAGTCCGGAGATTCGCCCGTAAAGAACTGGGGAGGCATAGCGGTAACCGATTTCCCGGATGCCAGCCCCCTCGGAGGCGAGGCCGTGGCCGCCCGTAAGCTGAAGTCGACCGCATGCTATCAGTGTCCCATCGGCTGCGAAGCGATTATGAAGGCAGGCACCGGCGAATACAAGTACGATGCAGGCTCCTACCGTCCCGAATACGAGACCATCGCCATGCTCGGGAGCAACTGCCTGAATACCAATATAGAGTCCATAATCAAAGCCAACGATATCTGTAATCGATACGGCATCGATACCATCTCTACAGGGGCGGTTATCGCCTTCGCCATGGAATGCTTCGAGAACGGGCTTATCAACAAAAAGGACACGGACGGCATCGAGATGACCTGGGGAAACCACCGGGCTATCGTGGCCATGACCGAGAAAATAGCCAGGAGAGAAGGCTTCGGGGACATACTGGCCGACGGCATAAAATCGGCCGCGCAGAAGATAGGTAAAGGCACTGAAAAATTCGCCATACACGTTCACGGGCAGGAGGTCCCGGC
>DATLAD010000197.1:0-10403 GCA_035527575.1 Dehalococcoidales bacterium | reverse complement strand
TTGCCCAGCTTCTTGACCTCTTTTACCAGTTCTACGGGCACGCGGTATTCCGTCGCCAGTTCATTCAACCCGGCCTCCGAAGCGTTTACCACCTTCTGAATACCTTCCATGACGGCTCGCATGTGCCTTACCGCCTCCACGATGTTGCCGGTTCCGGCCTCTCCCTTCGTTCTTATCATGGCCGCGCCTTCGTGTAAGCGCCGCAAAGCCTCACCCAGGTCACGGCATCCGCACACGAACGGCACCTTGAAGTCATGCTTCCAGACGTGATATTTCTCGTCGGCCGGTGTTAAGACCTCGGACTCATCTACGTAGTCGACCCCCATCGCCTCCAGTGCCTGTGCCTCTACGAAATGTCCGATACGACACTTGGCCATGACCGGTATGGTAACCGCCTTCATAATAGCCTCGATAACCGTGGGGTCGGCCATGCGCGCCACGCCGCCGGCCGCCCGGATATCCGCCGGAACTCTCTCCAGCGCCATTACCGCGCAGGCACCGGCTTCCTCGGCAATCCTGGCATGCTCCGCCGTGACCACGTCCATAATAACGCCGCCCTTGAGCATCTGGGCCAGTCCCGTCTTTACCTTCCACGTCCCTGTTTCCATTTCCGCCTCCTCCTGGATTTCCCGGTTTAATAATATAATTCTACTACTGTTGGCAGGGCTTAGCAACACATTTGCCGGTATAGTTCAGCCTGTCATTGACTCTAACAGGAGAATATGTTAAAACATGATTAGTTATGGAATACGTGTATTTCTTTCTGGTCGTTCTCGTCCTTATCGGCATACTTGTCTTTACCAATAAAATCGATGCCAGGGCAAAGAATAAGTGGCGGAAATCGGCCTACAGTCTGCTGGAGGAAGGTAATCCCAGCCCTGAGGATATTAAAAATACAATCAAGAGTCTGCGGTTATACGGCGGACGATGGCGCAAAGACAAGGAGTTTGTGCAGCTAATCAGCCGTCTGCAGGAAAAATTCGATAATATAAAAGAATAGGCAGGCGGACTTTCAATCTAAGAAACAATCGGCTTCCTGGCCGGCATTCCGGGGCGGCGGGGGTATGCGGCAGGCGTCAACTTTATTTTATCGACTATCACCAGGTAGCGTTTATCGCCCAACTCTTCCAACTCAATCGACTTCACTTCCCGCAGGATGCCGCCCAGTATATCGATGGCTTTCTGTGCCTGTTCTACTTCTCTTTCGATATTCCCCTTCTTCTGGGCGATAAATCGACCGCCCACGGCACATAAAGGCAGGGTCAACTCGACCAGTGCCGGCAACGACGCCACGGCGCGCGATAATACAAGGTCGAATTTCTCCCTGTATTGAGCTTCATGGGCGACTTCCTCCGCCCGGCCTATAACGATTTCAACGTTATCCAGTCCCAGCCCGCCGATGACATGGCGCAGGAATTTTGTCTTCTTGAGGGTGGCTTCAAGCAGCATCAGCCGGATATCAGGCAATAAGATTTTCAGGGGTATGCCGGGCAGTCCGGCTCCTGTGCCTACATCTATGACAGTCATTCTTTGATTTTTATCGATAGCTTTGATTGCCGTGATTATGGTAAGAGAATCGAGGAAATGCTTTACCTGCACCTCTTCATAGTCGGTGATGCTGGTCAGGTTCATCCTCCGGTTCCAGTCGATGAGATCTTGATAATATAGCTCAAACTGCTCGAGCTGCACGGTAGTGAGGTGGAGTCCCAGTTTTTGAGCGCCGGCCTTTAATGTCTCCATGATAGCTATAATTATAACACGCCTGATTATTAATCGAGCGTTTTGGGGTGTCTAAGAGGGGCATCAGCCCCTCTTTCTAATTCTTCCCCCTTCCCTTCAAAAATACCCAAGGGAAGGGGGACAGGGGGATAGGTCACAACTAATAAACCAGGGGATGAGGTGAAAATAATAGACTACTACGCCACCACGAAAATATAATACAGATACACCACCACGCCCGCAAAGAGGACACTATCCATTCTATCCAGCAGGCCGCCGTGACCCGGCATGAGGTTGCCCGACTCCTTAACCCCGGAGTTACGCTTCAGCAGCGACTCCGCCAGGTCGCCGATTTGCCCGAAGACGCTGATGAGCACCCCCAGGAGTATTGCCTGCCAGTAGCTTAAAGGAACCTGCAAAGGCGTGGGTAATTTAAAAAGCAGGCTGATAATCACCGCCCCGAATATCCCCGCGATAGCCCCTTCCCACGTCTTGCCGGGGCTGATACGCGGCGCCAGCTTGTGCTTGCCGATGGCCTTACCGATAAAGTAGGCGGCAATATCCGAGCCGAAGGTAGCGAACAGGGCAAGAAACACGAAGTTACGGCCATTATCCGGGAAAGCCGCCGTCCCCGGTTCAAGCCTTAACGCTACCAGATAGCTCAGCAGCCAGCCCACGTAAAGAATGCCGGCCATCATCCAGGCCCAGCCGGTAAAAGCGTCTTCTTTCTTGGGGAGGAACACCAGCAGTATCAGAGAAAGCGCTATGCTTGAAGTCAGTAGAAGCGGGACAACCATCTCATAAGTACAATGGGGGTGCAGGATGAACAGCAGGGTCCAGACCATGCCGAAACAGGTAAGCGGCAGGGATTTAGCCACGCCCACCATCCTGTAGAATTCGAGGACAGCCAGCAGTCCCCAGACAGCCGCCAGCACGGTAAACCACGGCCATGGCTCATCGAACCAGATAGCAACGATGATAAGCGGAATGCCCCAAAGTGCTGTTACGACTCTTCTTTTGAGCATGCGCCTTTCGATTGCAGCCCGCCAAAGCGCCTCTGTCTCTGGCTGTAGGCCAGCAAAGCTTTCTCCAGTTCCTCTTCGTTAAAGTCCGGCCAGAGAGCCGGGGTAAAGTAATATTCGCTGTAGGCTGCCTGCCATATCAGAAAATTGCTGGTGCGAATCTCTCCACCCGTACGAATGACCAGGTCGACATCGGGAAAATCAGCGGTATAAAGATATTCTCCGAATAGCTTTTCGTCTATTTCTTCGGGAGGCACTTTCCCATCTATGATATGGCGCACCGCATTTAATATTTCCCCCCGCCCTCCGTAATTTAACGCTACGCCGAGAGTCATGCCTGTATTCCCGGCGGTGAGTTTGACCGCTTTATCGATGGACTTTTGTAACTCCTGCGATAGTCCGTCAAGGCGGCCGATGTGGCGTATCCTTATGCCGTATTTATGGAGCTCACGCGCCTCTTTATCTACGATACCTTCCAGAAGATGAAACAAACCGTCGACTTCATCCCCGGGGCGGCTCCAGTTCTCGGTGGAAAAGGTATAAAGAGTGGTGTATTCGATACCGTGACTACTAAGATATCTGATAACGGGGCGCATGTTTTTTACCCCGGCCCGATGTCCTTCCAGACGCGGCAGTCCACGATGCTCGGCCCATCTGCCGTTACCGTCCATTATAAAGGCTACATGACGGGGAAGACCGGTGATTCTTTCCATTTTCGTTGAGGTAACCGCCATCCCGGCAAAGGCTTGTCCGGGGCAGGTAAAAATAGTCCGTACTAGACTTCCAGGAGTTCCTGTTCTTTATCCTTACCGAACTTCTCGATTTCAGCCATGAATACGTCGGTGATTTTTTGCATCTGGTCCTGAGCGCGTTTGTGTTCGTCCTGCGATATCTCCTTATCCTTTTCCATCTTCCTGAGCTCGTTCATAGCTTCATGTCGCAGGCTGCGAATCGCCACCCGTCTTTCCTCCATCCGCCTGTGTACTACCTTAATCAGTTCCTGGCGGCGCTCTTCGCTGAGGGGGGGGATGGCTATCCTGATGACATTGCCGTCACTGGAGGGATTTAGACCGAGTTCCGATTTCAGTATCGCTTTTTCGATACTGTGTATGCTGCTTTTATCCCAGGGCTGGATAACCAGCAGTCCGGCTTCGGGCGCCGAAATACCGGCAATTTGATTCAACGGTGTGGGGACACCGGCGTATTCCACTTTGACGTGCTCGACGAGTGCGGGTGTCGCGTGCCCGGTGCGGATAGTGGCCAGGTCCGCACGGAATACCTTTATCGAGGCTTTCATTTTATCTTCAATGCTTTTTAACGTTTCGTTAACCATATCAACTCTCACTTGTTACCAGCGTACCTATCGGCTCGCCGAGAACGACCTTTCGCATTGCATCCGGAGCATCCAGGTCAAAGACGATTATGGGGAGTTTATTATCCAGACATAACGATAGAGCGGTAATATCCATCACTTCGAGTCGTTTGTTTAATGCTTCGAGGTGAGTAATCCTGTCGAACTTTTTCGCCTTGGGGTCTTTGCGCGGGTCGGCGGAGTAGATACCATCGACGTTGTTCTTGGACATCAGCAGGACTTCCGCGCCGATTTCTATGGCGCGCAGGGCGGCGGCGGTATCTGCCGTCATGTAAGGATTACCGGTACCCCCCGCGAAGATAACCACCCGGCCCTTTTCCAGGTGCCGGATAGCGCGCCGCCTGATGAAAGGCTCGGCGACCTGCCGGATATCCAGGGCGGATAGCGTCCTGGTATCGACGTCTTCCCTTTCCAGCACGTCCTGGAGGGCCAGGGCGTTGATAACCGTCGCCAGCATCCCGGCATAGTCGGCGGTAGCGCGTTCCATTCCGTCCGCTTCTGCCTGGGCGCCACGCCAGATATTGCCCCCGCCGACGACGATGCCGACGCCGACTCCCATCTCCGCCACCTGTTTTATCTGGCGCGATATTCTGGTTAAAGTAGGATTATCGATTCCATAGCTATGTCCGCCGCGTAATGCCTCGCCGCTGAGCTTGAGTAGTACCCGCTTGTATTTAGCTCCAGGCATTTGTCTACCTCTAGCTACCTAATTCGAATCTGCTGAACCGGCGTACCCTGATGTTTTCTCCTACTTTAGCGATGGTTTCTATGATGATATCTTTGACGACCTTAGTCGGGTCTTTTATATACGGCTGGAGCAGCAGGCAGGCTTCCTCGGGGACGATATCGGCGTCTTCAGGCACGTCTTCTTCGGAGACATGTTTCGGTGCCAGCGCCGCCACCTGCATGGCGAGAAGGTGAGCCAGTTCTTTGAACTCGTCGGTGCGGGCGACGAAGTCGGTCTCGCAGTTAAGCTCGACCATGGCCCCGATACGCCCGGCGGTATGTATATAGGCTTCAACCAGCCCCGCACCGGTAGCGCGTTCCGCTTTTTTCTGCGCCTTGAGAAGTCCTTTTTCTTTCAGGCTGGCCAGCGCTTTTTCCATGTTTCCCTGACAGCCGACCAGGGCGCCCCGGCAGTCCATGATGCCGGCGCCGGACTGTTCTCTCAGCTCTTTTATCATCTGGGTGGTGATTTCCAAGTACTCCTCCTTATACCTCGTCCGGTGTGAAAATTAACGGTTCGTTAGATTGTACAGCGGCGGCCCCGGCGGTCTCCTTCTCCTCGACGACCTCGGAGGTGACGGTAGTGGCCACGCTCATCTTGCCTTCGAGCACGGCGTCCGCAATCTTGGTGCAGATTAGCTTGATGGCGCGGATGGCGTCGTCGTTGGCGGGAATGACATGGTCTATTTCGTCGGGGTTGCAGTTGGTATCTACGATGCCTACCACCGGTATGCCCATGCGCCTGGCCTCGGCGAGGGCAATCCTTTCCTTGGTGGGGTCGACGATGAAGAGGGCTCCGGGCAGGGCTGTCATTTCTTTAAAGCCGCCCATCTGCTTGTTGAGGTGCTCAATCTTCTCGCCGATTTTGAGGATTTCTTTCTTGGTTACGCGCCCGAGCTCGCCCCTGGCCTGCTGGTCTTCCAGACGCACGAGCTGGTCGATGCGGGCCTGGATGGTGGCGAAGTTAGTGAGCATGCCGCCCAGCCAGCGCTGGTTGACGTAGTACATGCCGCAGCGGGTGGCTTCTTCCTGTACGGATTCCTGGGCCTGCTTTTTGGTGCCGACGAAGAGGATAGAATCGCCCTGGGCGATGACGTCCTTGATGAAGTCGCAGGCTTTGTCGAGCATGACGGCGGTCTTTTCCAGGTCGATGATGTGGATGCCGTTGCGCTTGGTGAATATGTAGTTTTTCATCCGCGGGTGCCACCGACCCGTCTGATGTCCGAAGTGCGCCCCGGCTTCGAGGAGCTGTTTGATGGTTGCAGTGTCCGGCAAGTTATTTGACCTCCCTTAGTAAATTAATCGTAGGTGTTGAGGATTCAGGCCTGCTACCAGTATATCATACCTTACGAAGCACGGCAATAGCCTTATGTTAAGGGGGTGGCTTATGAAATCCCCCTCAGTCCCCCTTTACGAAAGGGGGAGGCTAAAGACCTGCGGGATAAGCAAAGAATGATACTGGGTGGCATGGGTGGGAAAAGATAAGAGACGAAAGGGAAATACTATTTCATAGTATTAATTGATTTTTGAATAACTTTATGATCTGATTGCAGCTTTTCTAAAATAGCTATTTTAGAGACATAAGACAATTTTGCTTGTCTAGCAGACCTATTTGCCCTGGCCAGCTTGAAGTGTTCTGCGTAATTCTTTATATTTAATCTGTAGTCTGTCGTTTTCATTATCGTGTCTTTTTATTATTTCTTTTAAAGTATCAACATTGGCTTTTGGTAACAACTCTGCTATTCTTATTTTATCTTTTGGCCTATAAGATTTCAAGAGCATAGCTATCAAATATTCCACGTTTACGACTTTACTAGGTAAGTCCTTTATCTTTATTTTATGCGCATGCCTAACAGCTTCCTCAAATATATCACCACCATAGCCGGGGAAAAACTGCACAGGCATATCATCTATAAAAATATACACGTTCTCAATTTTATTCCCTTTCTTCCTAAAGTATTTATAAAGCTCATGAAAATCATCGTTAGAATTTACAAGTATGATAATATCTAAATCGTAAGTATAAGCAGGCTCAAGATAATAAGTAATAGCGTAACCGCCATATATTGCGTAATCCGCTATTATCTTCTCCTTCTTTAATTCATTTATAGTTGCGATTACACTCTGAAAAGACATCTTTTCACAGTTTCCAAATAGTCAATATTAATAAATATATCATCACAGGTCAAACTGATTTTGTCAAACATGCTCTCTCCTAAACCTGGGTGGCTTATGAAATCCCCCTCAGTCCCCCTTTACGAAAGGGGGAGGCTAAAGACCTGCGGGATAAGCAAAGAATGATACTGGGTGGCATGGGTGGGAAAAGATAAGAGACGAGAAGTGGGAAGTATTATTTCTTATCCAAAACCCTTTTTAAAGGAATTTCAATTATACAAAAAGCATTGTCTCTTAGAATTGTAAACTGACCTCTATGTTTGCCAGTCAGCTTATCAACCATTACTTTATCAATGCTGCGTGCTGAAGCAGCAATCCTATCTGCTCTTAATGAATCGCCTAGTTTATCGTACGTTGGCATCTTTCTCTATTTCTTTCTTCTCTTGTAATTCGTTACAGATATCAACTACCATCTCTAATTCTATTCCTAACTCTTTTACAATATCGGAATAATATAGCGTCCTCTCACTCTTAAAAAGTTGTTTGATTTCACGTTTTGCGTCTTCTCTCGTTATATCCCTAATCATAATAACCTCCCCCTCCCCAGAATTCTTAGCTTCCAATTCTTCTAATCTTTGTTTCAATTTCTTAAGTTCATCCTTCATAGCAAAGTACTGCATTACAAAAGTAGGAGCCAGAGGGCTCGCTGGTACAATAAAAGAAAGTCTCTGAGATATATCAGGTTTATTGTTAGTAATACTAGACATATATTTTTATTATACAACATTAGTCAAATATTGTTAATTTCTTTGTTTCTCCCACCCTTGACAAATCAGGCTCACCGTGTTAAATTAAAACATCAACCTAATTATGTAAAGGCTGCGAACGGGAGTAGTAAGCTTCAGAGCGGGGCCCAGAGAGTCGGGTAAGGTGTGAGCCGACGCCAGCGCGGGGGCCGAATGGACCCGGGAGCCGCAAACCGAAAGTCCTGAGTTTGCCGAAGGACGAGTAGGCCTTGCCGCAGGGGAAGCGTTAAAGAATCCCGGGGTATCGTCCCGTAAGAACCGGGGCCGTACCCGCAGAGAGGACCAAACTTCTACTATTCAGGTCAAGAAGGGTGGCACCGCGGTTTTAGCCCCCCGTCCCTTCAAAGGGTGGGGGGCTTTTTGTTTTGGGGGAAAAGATGTACCACCCGACGCTGCAAGAAGCGAAAAAACTGAAAAAGCAGGGCAACCTGGTGCCGGTCTATCGGGAAATCAATGCCGACCTGGACACGCCGGTATCGGCGTACCTCAAGATAGCCCGCGGGGACCACTCTTTCCTGCTGGAGAGCGTGGAGGGGGGCGAGCGACTGGCCCGCTACAGCTTCCTGGGGACAGAGCCTTCGCTAATCATCAGCACCGGCGGGGATAATCCCACCGACCCGCTGAAGCTGATAGAGGATGAGTTCAAGAAGTATAAGCCCGTGCCGATAGAGGGGCTGCCTCGCTTTCACGGGGGGATGGTGGGGTACTTAAGCTACGAGGTGGCGCGATACTTCGAGAAGCTGCCCTCGCCCGAAAACGACCCCGTAAGCCTGCCCGAGTCCGTCATGATGCTGGCGGACACCCTGCTCATCTTCGACCACCTCACCCACGTCATTAAAGTGGTGGCGCATGTGCGCCTCGACGGCGACGTGGAATCTGAATACTCCAGGGCCATCGATAAGATAGACAGCCTCGCCGAAAGGCTGCAAAAGCCGGTCGAAGTAAAGGAAAGCCAGCCGGCCGGAAAGGCAACCGTTACTGAATCGAACCTCACGCAGGCCGAATACGAGGAAATCGTCGAGCGCGCCAGGAAATACATCTACGACGGCGACATCATACAGGTCGTGCCTTCGCAGCGACTCTCCCGGCGCACGGAAGCCAGCCCCTTCGCCATTTACCGCGCTCTGCGCTCGTTGAACCCGTCACCGTACATGTACTACCTGCACCTCGGCGACTTTTATATCGTCGGGACATCGCCGGAGCTGCTGGTGCGCGTCGAGGACGGCGTTGTCTCCAACCACCCCATCGCCGGCACCCGCCCGAGGAGTCGGGACAGCAAAGAGGACAGAGCGCTCGAAGAAGAGCTCAAAAACGACGAAAAAGAACGCGCCGAGCATCTCATGCTGGTGGACCTCGCCCGCAACGACGTCGGCAGAATCAGCCAGCCGGGCACGGTAGAGGTCACGCAGTTCATGGACATCGAGCGGTACTCGCACGTCATGCACCTGGTATCGCACGTGCAGGGGAAACTCAGGGGCGGGTTTACGCAGTTCGACGCCATGCGCGCCTGCTTCCCGGCGGGCACGGTCTCCGGAGCCCCCAAGATACGCGCCATGGAAATAATCTCCGAGCTGGAGCCGGACAAGCGGGGGCCGTACGCGGGGGCAGTGGGCTATTTCGATTTTTCAGGCAATATGGACACAGCCATCGCCATACGCACCATCGTTATCAAAGACGGGGTGGCTTACGTGCAGGCGGGGGGAGGCGTCGTCGCCGACAGCGTCCCCGAGAAAGAATACCAGGAAAGCCTCAACAAGGCCCAGGCGCTGCTCACCGCCATCGAAAACGCGGAGGCGGGCTAAAATGATTCTGCTGATAGACAACTACGACAGCTTCACCTATAACCTCTACCAGTACCTCAGCGAACTGGGGGAGGAGGTAAGGGTGGCCAGGAACGACGCCATGACGCTCGACGAGATAGAAAGGCTGGCGCCGGAGCGAATCGTCATCTCGCCGGGGCCGGGCACACCGGAGCAGGCCGGCATCTCCAACGATGTCATACGGAGGTTCGGGGGGAGGATACCGATACTGGGAGTGTGTCTGGGTCACCAGTGCATCGGCCACGCCTACGGGGGAATCGTCGACCACGCGGGGGAAATAAAGCACGGCAAGACCTCCCTGGTGCACCACGACGGCAAGGGGGTTTTCAGCGGACTGGCCAATCCTTTCCCGGCAGTACGCTACCACTCGCTGGCGGTCAAGCGCCATAGACTTCCGGACTGCCTGGAGGTGAGCGCCTGGACGGACAACGACATCATCATGGGGCTGCGCCACCGCGTCTACCAGGTGGAGGGGGTACAGTTCCACCCGGAATCGATTATGACTCAAGTGGGGAAGGACTTATTAAGGAATTTTTTAGATTTTTCAAATAAAAAGGGCTAAAAATCTATCCCCCTGACCCCCTTCCTTTAGTAAAGGAAGGGGGAGGTGGAAGGACAATACTACGGGATAAGCCGATGATGCCGCGAGGGCGGCAGGGTGGGAAAAGATAAAAAACGAGAGGGAGGGTGGATTAAGACAAATGAATTACACGAAATCAATAGCCATCGTGATAATACTGGCAGGCATCGGTATCATCGTAACAGCGGTGACCAGCTCGACACTGCAACTACAAATCGCCGGAGCATTAGCAGGCGTGGGATT
>DATLAD010000196.1:0-3806 GCA_035527575.1 Dehalococcoidales bacterium | reverse complement strand
GGTCGCGGACCGTCTTTACGCCCAGCTTCCCGAACTTGCCCGAAAAACTGGTGCTGATGCCCTTCAAAACAGTAACCGGCGAATCTAGGCCGGAGCCGCCTGACGGAGTCGGGGCTTGCTTTACTTTCGGCGCCGACTTTTTACGCGGTGGAGGCTTTTGGGGACCGGGGGCGGGTAACGGTGTAGCGCTATCCCTGCTCTCCATATCGTCCAGGAAGCCCAGAACATCCTGCATCCAGCTACGGCGCTGCTCCGGCGTCATGGAGCCGTAGCTTGCCTTTAAGAGTTTATGAAATCGAGCCAGGAGGCGGGAATTACCTACCGACGCCACGGCCTTGGCCGACCAGTTATGCAGGAATTTGTCCAGTCCGCCGAACACGGCGGAATCTGCATAACCTTTCTGCTGTTCGAGGTGGAGGATTTTACGCAAAGCTTCGGCGTTCATCTATAAAGCATCCCCGCAACATTATAGCCAATTTGTTAGAGAAAAGCACAGCATTACCTCAGCCACTGTATTTTCAGGTGAACCTATCCCCCTTTATCCCCCTTCCCTTAAGGATTGATGAAGGGAAGGGGGAAATATTTAGAAAGAGGGGCTGGCGCCCTTCTTAGACGCCCCGGTTGTGATTGCTAAAATCCCCCTTAATCCCCCCTTCGGCAAGCTCAGGGCATGCTCTTTACGAAAGGGGGAAACTGGTAGGGGAACTATACGCGGGGGAGTTTGAGGGGGCGCAAGCCCCCTCTACCTTTTCCCTCCCCTTCCCTTTGGTAAAGGGAAGGGGATACAGAGGTTAGGATTTCATACGGAGGCGCGGGTGGTAATAGATAACCAGCGAAAAAACAACCTCTACTTATCGCCCATCACGGCCACCAGGATAAGGCCCGAGCCGGTATGCGTGCCGATGACCGGGGTCGTGCGGGAGCGGTAGATACGCTCTTCGGGGAATAATGCGCCCAGGCGCTTCACGAGGCGGTCGACATCTTCAGGGCAGGCGGCGCCCTCCACAGCCAGTTCTTCGATACGGGAATAACCCGCCACGAAATCATAGAGCAGGTCCATCGCCTTTGCCCGCGAACGGGCCCTCCCGGCCGGCTCAACCACGCCGTCTTTTATAGTGACGAGGGGGTTTATCTTCAGCATCGACCCCATTAAAGCCGCCGCCTTGCCGATGCGCCCTCCCCTTTTCAGGTATTCCAGCGTATCGAAAGCGGCGCGCATTTCGACACGGGGAAGATTGCTGCGGACTATTTCCAGAATCTCGTCAAGGCTGGCCCCGGCCTGTGCCGCCTGTGCCGCCCTGATAACGACAAATCCCTGCGCCATGACGGCGCATTGGGAATCGACCACCTCGATACGGCATTCGCTCTCCATCAGGTCGACGCTCTGCAGGGCGGCATTATAGAGGCCGCTAAGCTTGGAGCTGAGCATGATGACCAGAATCTCGTCCGTTTCCTCGGCGAGTTTAGCGTATGTCCGGGCGAACAAGTCCAGCGAAGGCACCGAGGTAGTCGGCATGACCTTGCTGTTTACCAGCTTCTCGTAAAACTGGTCGGTGGTCATGTCAATGCCGTCACGGTACGTTTCTTCCCCGAAACGTACCAGCACCGGTATTACGGTAATTCCCAGTTCGGCAACTACCTGTGCGGGGATATCGGCGACGCTATCAGTTACAATTTTAACCGGCATAATAAATGAGCTGAACGAATACCGTTTTATCTATCACCAAGCACGGCCACGCCGATAGCGCGTGGCCCGACATTGGTGCCGATGACCGGGCTTACCTTGGACAGATAGATTCTTTCCTCGGGAAATACGGCGCCGAGACGTTTAACGAAAGCGCTGGTCTCATCGGGGGTGGTGGCATCTTCCGCCGCCAGTTCGTCAATTTTAGAATACCCCGCCACAAAATCGTACAGGTGGTCAATAGCCTTGGCCCGCGAGCGTTCCCTGCCGAAAGGAAAGACCTCTCCATCCTTGATGCCGAGGATGGGGTTGATTCCCAGCATGGACCCCATTAAAGCCTGCGCCTTGCCGATGCGCCCTCCCCTTTTCAGGTATTCCAGAGTATCGAAAGCAATGCGCAGTCCGACACGTGAAATATTATGCCTGGATAACTTCACCAGTTCGTCAAGACCGGCCCCGTCCCGGGCCGCCTTGGCCGCGGCTATTGCCAGCAGCCCCTCGGCCATCATCGCGAATCCCGAGACGACTACCTTCACACGGCATTTCTTTTTCATCGCCTCGATGCCCTTGAAGGCGGAGTCCCCGGTGGCGCTGAGCTTGCGTCCGATGGTTATGACCAGAATCCCGTCCGTTTCATCGGCCAGCCTGTCATAAGCCTCGGCGAAGACCTGCGGTGCCGGAGTCGAAGTGGTCGGGTGTATTTCTTCGTACTCCAGCTTTTTATAAAACTCGTCGGTAGTCATGTCCACACCGTCACGGTAGGCATAGCCGTTAAAGGCAATATTCAGAGGGACCACGGTAATTCCCAGCTCGGCGGCTATGGCCGTGGAAATATCGGAGACACTATCGGTGACGACTTTAACCCGCATTACTTCTTCTCTCCCTCCAGGACAGTCAACGCCAGTGCATTGGGACCGGCATGTGTCCCAACGACAGGACTGATTACCGCCCGGTAGATACGCTCTTTGGGGTAAATCGCACCCAGGCGCTCGACAAGCTTATCGGCGTCATCGGGGGTCGTGGCATGCTCCACGGCCAATCCTTCGATATTGGGGCAATTAGCGGCAACGCTGTATAAATAGTCTAACCCTGCATTCAGGGAGCGTACCCGTGTCAGTGGGGACATCTCGCCATCTTTTGTGGTAAGTATCGGTTTTACCGATAGCAACGAACCTAAAAGTCCGCTTGCCTTGCCGATACGCCCGCCCTTGGCCAGGTACTTGAGGGTATCGAAATAAGCGATAAGATGGGAACGCGGTACACAGCGGCGCGCCAGGTCGGCGGCTTCATCCAGGTTCGCCCCGGCCTTAACGGCATTTACGGCGGCGATTACTATAAGCCCCATTCCCATGGCCACGGAAAGCGAATCGACTATTTCAATGCGGCACTTCCCCTTCATCATTTCTTTAGCCTGCGTCGCCGATTGATAGGTGCCGCTGAGTTTGCTGGATACAACGATAACCAGGATTTCGTCGGTTTCCTTAGCCAGCTTCTCGTAAACCTCGAAGAAATCATTAGGTGTCGGCTGTGTCGTCGATGGTAAGGTGGACTCGCTTACCAGGCGACGATAGAATTCCTCGCTGGTTATTTCCACCCTGTCTTTGTAGAGGGTCTCGCCAAAGCGTACATACAGCGGCACAACGGTCACGCCCAACTCCCCAGCAAGGTCACTGGTAATGTCGGACAAAGAATCGGTAACTATTTTTACAGTCATCCCCTTATACCACCTTTCTACTCAATGGATATGATATAGCTATAATGTGGCTGACCGCCACGAATTACTTCCACCTGTAACTGAGGGTACTTCTCCGTGATGCCGGCGCTGATTTGTTCGACTTCCGCCGCTTCGGCATCGACTCCGGAGTAAATGGTGATTACTTCGGCCTTTTCCATGTCCAGCCTGGAAAGAAGCTGATTGATAACATCGGGGTTGGTATCGCCCACCGCGATAAGCTGGCCGTCGAGCAGGCCGATGGGCTGTTTACGCTTTATCTTCAGACCGTTTATCCTGGTGGCGCGCACGGAGCGGGTAACCTCGATAGTCTTCACCGATGATAGAGCCTTTTCCATAATCTCGGCGTTGGCATTAAATTCCGCCTCGTAGTCGAACGCCAGTAGCGCC
>DATLAD010000195.1:0-3208 GCA_035527575.1 Dehalococcoidales bacterium | reverse complement strand
GGCGCTCAGGGGTTGAGCTTTCACCCATAGGCAGTGTTGCCTATAAAGTATTGCAGCTGGATACTGACATCCCCATAATCGTCGTGAGACCTCCAAAGCGCAGGCTGTAACAATAAAGTGCCGGAGAATGCGGCAGGATGGGAGAGAAAGGGCTTTGGCCTCCGCCCTGCCATAAATGCTATAATTGGATATGGATATCCTCGCCGAGCTTAATCCCGCCCAGAGAGAAGCCGTGGAGGCCATCGACGGGCCGGTGCTCATCCTGGCCGGACCCGGCAGCGGCAAGACCCGCGTCATTACCCACCGCGTCGCCTATTTAATCCGCGTCGTCGGCGTCAATCCCCGGCGCATCATGGCCGTCACCTTCACCAATAAAGCCGCCCGGGAGATGGAAGAACGGCTTAACAAGCTGGTCAGCGGTTCGGTGAAAGACCTGACGCTGGGCACCTTCCACGCTATCTGCGCCCGCATTCTGCGTATGGATGGCAAAGCTATCGGCATCGACTCCAAATTTACGATTTATGACGACGATGACCAGATAAGCCTGCTCAAGCGGAGCCTGCAGGAGATAGGTCTCGACCCCAAGCAGTACGCCCCCCGGGCGATACAATCGGCCATCACCGCCGCCAAGAGCCAGCTGATAACGCCGGACGAATTCCTCAAGCACGGCCGCAGCTATTTCGAGGAGGTGGTGCAGCGCGTCTACGAGCGCTACCAGAGACTGCTGACCGAAAGCATCGCCCTCGACTTCGACGACCTTTTAATGAAGACGGTGCTTCTCTTCCGTCAGAACCCCGACCTCCTGGAGAGATACCAGTCGCGCTATTTACACATCCAGGTGGACGAGTTCCAGGATACCAACCTCGTCCAGTACGAGCTGATGAAGCAGATAGCGGGTAAATTCCGCAACATCTGCGTCGTCGGCGACCCCGACCAGTCCATCTATTCGTGGCGGTCGGCCGACCTGCGCAATATCCTTAATTTCGAGAAGGACTACCCCGACGCCAAGGTGGTGCTGATGGAGCAGAACTACCGCTCCACCCGGATGATTCTCGATGTGGCTTCCCACGTGATTTCGGCAAATCGACAGCGCAAGCCCAAGGATTTATGGACGGAAAATGAGCCGGGAATGCCCTGCGCCGTTATCGAGACCTACACCGAGCAGGAAGAGGCCCAGTACGTCGTCAACGAAATCGATAACCTGATGAGGCGGGGCGAGGTGAAGCCGGGCGACTGCGCCGTGATGTATCGCACCAATGCCCAGTCGAGAGTCCTGGAGGAGGCCTTCATCCGCTACGGCATGCCCTACAAGCTGGTGGCGGGGACCCGATTCTACGAGCGACGCGAGGTCAAGGACATCATTGCTTATCTTCGGCTTGTCCAGAACCCCTATGATACGGTCAGCCTGCTGCGCATTATCAACGTCCCCCAGCGCGGCATCGGCCAGCGCAGCCTGGACGAGCTTACCCAGTGGGCGCGCTCTCAGGGTGTCCCCGAGTACCGGGCGCTGCAGCTTCTGGCGGAGTCGAAGGACTCCGGGGCCGACCTTCCCTTCAGTTCGAGGACGGTTAAGGTGCTGGCCGGTTTCGCCGCCATGGTGGAAAACTTCATCGAAAAAAGTCGGGAGCTGAAACTGGTTGAGCTGTTCGACCTAGTGGTGGAGAGCTCCGGCTACCGGCAGTACATGGTGGGACTGGTGGACGGGGAAGACCGCTGGGAGAACATCCTGGAGCTGCGCGGCGTAGCCCAGGAGTACCGCGATATGAAGCCGACCGAGGGCCTGGCAGCTTTCCTCGAAGGCGTGGCGCTGGTCTCGGATGTCGACGACCTCAAGGAGAAGGTCGATACCGTCACCCTGATTACCCTGCACCAGGCCAAGGGACTGGAGTTCCCGGTTGTGTTCATCGTCGGCATGGAGGACGGCATCCTGCCGCATTTCAAGTCGATTGACGACCCCGCCCAGCTTGAGGAGGAGCGCCGACTCTGCTACGTGGGGATTACGCGGGCGAAGAAGCGGGTGTACCTGGTGCGGGCCTTCCGCCGCCACCTGATGGGCTCCAGCGCCGTGAACCGGCCCTCCCGCTTTCTGCAGGACATACCGTCGGAACTGATTACTAAAAGCAGTGTCCTGGAGGGTGAGGACAGCTGGGCGAATTCGACTTCTGAGGCTAGAGATAAGTCCGAAGAGCTTAAAGGCAGGGTCGCCGAGTTCAAGCCGGGCGACCACGTCCGGCACGAGCAGTTCGGCGAGGGCGTGGTGGTGGGCTATCAGAAGGTCAAGAACGACGCCGAGGTCGTGGTGGCCTTCGATGGGGAGGGCGTAAAGAGGTTTCTGCTGAGCTTTGCCAAGATAGAGAAGGTGTAAAAAATTTTAAATATTTTCCGTTTTGAAGTTGGAAGGAGCTAGTAAAATTCTTGTCTCATGGTGTAGAATTTAGTCAACATGACAATAGTTGAAAAGCAACAATCATTTCCTGGAATTACCTTTGAACTGGACAGAATTATTCATGGGGACTGTCTGAACGTTATAAAGACTTTTCCGAAAGAGTGCGTTGACCTGATTATAACCTCTCCACCTTATGCTGATAATCGTAAGAACAGCTACAAGGGGATACCTATACGCGACTATGTAGACGGGTTTTTACCGATAACTGATGAACTTAAGCGTATTCTAAAGCCCAAAGGTTCTTTCGTTTTAAATATTAAAGAAAGGGCTGTTAATGGTGAGCGTCAAACTTATGTAATCGAGTTAATTCTGGAGATGAAGAAGCAAGGTTGGATCTGGACTGAGGAGTATATCTGGCATAAAAAAAATTGCTATCCAGGCAAATGGCCTAATCGATTTAGAGATGCGTGGGAACGTTGTCTGCATTTTACTAGACAAAAAGAGTTTAAAATGTTCCAAAAGGCGGTGATGGTGCCTATGGGCGTTTGGGCACAAAAACGTTTAGCTAAGTTAAGTGACACTGACCGAATTCGTGATGAATCTCACTCGTTTAGCGGTTTTGGGAAGAACGTTTCTAATTGGTTAGGTAAAAAGCAAGTTTATCCAACAAATGTCCTGCATCTTGCTACTGAATGTGCCAATCGTAATCACAGTGCGGCTTTCCCTATATCTTTACCAGTCTGGTTTATTAAACTATTTACCGAGCCTGGGGATGTAGTTTTAGACCCATTTATCGGTTCCGGGACAACAGCGTTGGCTTGC
>DATLAD010000194.1:0-11244 GCA_035527575.1 Dehalococcoidales bacterium | reverse complement strand
ACAAATGGTTCGATTACTGGGTGGAAGAACGCCTCAACTGGTACCACGGACTGGGGATTAAAAAAGAGAGCCTGCGGCTGCGCGAGCACGGAAAGGACGAGCTGGCGCACTACTCGCGGAAGTGCTCGGACATCGAATACAATTTCCCGATGGGCTGGGCGGAACTGGAAGGCGTGGCCAACCGGAGCGACTTCGACCTCAAGCAACACATGCAATACAGCGGCAAGGGCCTCACCTACCTCGACGAGGAATCGAAAGAGCATATCGTCCCTTACGTCATCGAGCCTTCCGCCGGGGTCGACCGCTCCGTGCTGGCGGTCCTGTGCGACGCTTACGACGAGGAAATAGTGAACGACGAATTAAGGGTGCTGTTCCACTTCCACACGGACCTGGCGCCGATAAAGGTCGCCGTCCTGCCGCTGAGTCGCAAGGAAAACCTGACGGCTGTAGCTAAAGACGTCTATGCCGACCTGCGTCCCTGCTTTATGACGCAGTACGATGATACCCAGGCCATCGGCCGCCGCTACCGCCGACAGGACGAACTGGGCACTCCCTACTGCGTCACCGTGGACTTTCAGTCGCTCGAGGACAATATGGCCACCATCCGCGAGCGCGATACCATGAACCAGATACGCGTCCCCATCGCCGCGCTGAGAGACACCCTCCAGGCCAAGCTGGCCGGCGAAGACCTCTTCGTCCTGCCCGAAGGCGGGCAGATATGGAAGGAAGGAAAGTAGCGGAAAGAACGGCGTGAAATACAAGGCCATTATCTTCGACCTTGGAGGAACACTGGTGTATTCGCCGGATTACTCCAATACGACCAGAGAAATGGCCGCCGTCCTCTCCGCGCCTGTAGAAGATTTCGTCCGCCTGTGGTTCGAACAGTCCGAAGGCCTCGGTACGGGTCTTTTTCCGAGCTATCAGTCATACATCAAGCACGTCTGCGCGCAACTGGAAATAAATGCACTGGCTGACAGGATTGACATCGCTGCTAGCATTCCATTTAATGAAACGAAACAGGTAGTCATGGAGCCCCGGGAGGGAGCGATAGAAGTGCTTACCTATCTGAAATCGAACGGCTATAAAACCGGGCTTATCAGCGACTGCGCCCCTGACCTGCCAGAATTCTGGAATGAAACGCCCTTCGCCCCATTAATTGATGTCACTGTTTTTTCCTGCTCTGTGGGCATGAATAAAGGTGACCCACGCATCTTCCAGATGGCGGTTGAAGAACTGGCAGTCGAACCGGGAAATTGCCTGTACATTGCCGATGGGATGCGGCAGGAACTGGCCAACGCTACAAAACTCGGTATGCACGCCCTCCAGATACTCGTACCTGACGAGGTTGACTATAATAACCCACTCCGTGAAGAATGGAAAGGGCCGATAATATCATCGTTGAAGGAAGTCCTGGCGTTGTTATAATAAAGATAACAGCGGGGCGTTTAAGAGGGGCGCCAGCCCCTCTTCTAAAATAACTCCCCCTCTCCTGATAACCTCGCCAGGAGAGGGGAAAAAAGGGGGAGAGGTTAATTAATAAAAAATATGAAGCCGTCATCTTCGACCTGTTTGGGACATTGGTGGATATCTACTACCAACCGGATTACTATAGTGTCCTTAGGGAAATGATGTCTATTCTCAAGACCCCTCACGATGACTTTGTAAAGCTGTGGCGCAGCACCGCCGACCAGCGTGTTACCGGCCTTTTTCGGACCCTTGAAGAAAACCTTGAATACATCTGCCGCGAGCTTAATGTGCCCGTTAACAGCTCTCAAATAAAGTTAGCAAAATGGGTCAGATTTGACTACGTAGCTCTTGCCTTAACCCCGCGTGAAGGCGCCGTAGAAGTGCTTTCGCATTTGAAGTCGGATGGCTATAAAATAGGGCTTGTGAGCAACTGCTCGGCGGAACCTCCTGTAATCTGGCAGAATACCCTATTCGCTCCCTTCTTTGACGTGACCGTTTTCTCCAGTACGGCGGGTATCCAGAAACCCGACCCGCGTATTTACCTTATGGCTGCTGAACAGCTAAAGGTGAAACCGGAAAGCTGTCTCTACATCGGCGATGGGGACAGCCACGAGCTTACGGGTGCCACCAGCGTGGGTATGCACCCCGTTCTTATTCGTGCGGCCCATGAAGATAGCGCCATTGCTCTCCGGTCAAATCCGGAAATTGAGAGCTGGCGTGGTCCGGTAATTACTTCCCTGAAAGAAGTCCTGACTTTGTTATAATAAAAACAAGAATGGGGCGTCTAAGAGGGGCGAAGCCCCTCTTTCTATTTCTTCCCCCTCTCCTTTGAAACCTCGTAAGGAGAGGGGGAACACAAGGGGGTGAGGTAGACAAGAAAGAGCTTCATAGGTTTATAATGATAAAAGAATGAAAATCATCCATTTTGCGGATTTACACCTGGGCGTCGAGAACTACGGGCGCATCGACCCGGCTACCGGGCTGTCATCGCGCTTGAATGACTTTCTCGCCGCCCTGGACCAGCTTGTCGACTACGCCCTGGAAAACCGCGTGGACCTCGTCCTGTTCTGCGGCGACGCCTATAAGACCCGCGAGCCGACCCAGACGCAACAGCGGGAGCTCGCCAGACGCATCAATCGCCTGGCCACCGGCAACATACCCGTATTCCTGCTCGTGGGCAACCACGACATGCCCAATGCCAGCTTTAGAGCCACCACCACCGAGATTTTCGATACGCTGGCGGTGAAAAACATCTACGTCTCGTCGAATCGACCCGATATTTATAAAGTCCCGACGGCCAGCGGCACCGTGCAGGTCGTCGCCGTGCCCTGGCTGAGACGCAGCACCCTGCTCGGTCGCGAAGACACGAAAAACCTCAACCTGGAGCAGGTCACCCGGAGAATGCAGGAAGCTTTAACTCAGGTTATCACCGGCAAAGCCGCCGCTCTCGAACCCACCCTGCCCGCCATACTGGCCGCCCATGTCTGGGTCACCGGGGCCAGGGTCGGCTCGGAAAGCCTGATGAGCATCGGGCAGGAGCCTGCCGTTTTACTCAGCAATATCGCCCTGCCGGCCTTCGACTACGTAGCGCTGGGGCACATCCACAAGCACCAGGTACTGTCCGAAAACCCGCCGGTAGTGTACGCCGGCAGCCTGGAGCGCGTGGACTTCGGGGAGGAGAAGGACGAAAAAGGCTTCTACGTGGTAGATATCCAGCCGGACCCGACTACCGGCAAAAGGAATGTATCCTTCGAGTTCCACCCCGTCAACGCCCGCCGTTTTCTCACCATCAATGTCGCCCCGGAAGCGGATGACCTCGACCCCACCACCACCGTGCTCCGGGCTATCGCCGGGCAGGAGACGAGCGTCAGGGACGCCGTCGTGCGCCTGAATATCAGCCTGCCGTCATCGATTGAAGGGCAGCTCCGCAATAATGAAATCCGCGAAGCCCTGAAAGACGCCCATTACTCGACCATCGCCCGGGAGGTACAGCGCGAGACTCGCCTGAGACTGGGCGACCGTAACGCCGAAGAGATTACACCCCTCGCCGCCCTGAAAGCCTGGATGGAATCGCAAAATATTCCGCCGGAACGGCAAAAAGTGTTAATGGAGTACGGGGAGAAGCTGATAGAGGGTGGAGAGGGATAAATAGCAACCGGCTTTTATTGACTTAAGTATTTCAGGTCTGCCTTCACGAAACCTGTGTTTCGCCCTGGTAGTTATCCTTGGCGTCAAATATAAAGAAAGCTGTAACGATAGCCACCACCGTAACCCCAACTGCCGCCCATGTGAACATCGTGTCAAAGCCGAACCTCTCGAGGAGATAGCCGCCGGGCAGCACGAATATCGCACCCGTATACTGCATGGTGGAGTAGTAAACGCCAAAAATCTTGGAGCGGTGTTTGGCCGGCGCCTGGCTCATGATAAATACCTCGGTCACCGGCATCCGCAAGGCCATAATAAGACCGTGGATAAATAGAACGATGTAGAGGCTGGGACCCAGCTCGACCAGTTTAAAAGCATAAAGCAGTATCCCGGACAGGATACCCGTGGCGATAATTACCTTGATACTGCCGATTTTATCGGAGATATAGCCGCCTAAGGGACCGGCCCAGAGCCCTGAAGAAAACACAATTGACATCAGCCCACCGGCCACCGCATTTGATGCTCCAAGTTCGTCCGTCATATATAAAGTAAGAAAAGGCAGTACCGACATGCCGATACCACCACCGACTACCATCATCGTCAAAAAGGCAATCAGCCGTCGCTTGTATCCCGGCTGTGGCGGTCTCTCCTCGATAATTCTCCGCTTCACCGTCTCCACGTGAGCTCTACCGCCATGACGCGATAGATAAAAATAGAAAATCAGGCCGAATACGATTGTTGGTACTGCCAGGACGAGGTACGAATACCTCCACCCGCTTTCCTCTCCAAATGCTCCAATTATGGCAGCGGCGATAATCGGTGCCACGAAGAAGGCGGAGTTCCCACCGACAAGATGAAAACCAAGCGCCCGGCCGCGCTGCTGCGGTTCGACCGAGGCGGAAATCAGCGGCGTCGCTGCCGGATGATACCCCCCGGATAAAAACCCCATCAGCATCAGGAAAATTATTAACATGATGAAGTTGGTGGAAATCCCGACGAGTACTCCGGCGACGGCTACACCCAGAGTGCCAATCATGATGAGACCGATCGGCCCAAAGCGGTCGGCAAACCAGCCGGCCGGCAACTGCCCCGTCGCACTGGCAAGAGCGAAAGCCATCGGTATAGTTGAAGCCTGCGTGTATGTCCCTATCTTGAAATAATCACGCATAGCAGGGAATAACGGCTGCTGGAGCGCCATCAAAAAATGATGCGCTGCATGCGCAATAATGAAAAACGGGAGCGAGCTCAAAAAAAACGAGCGCTTTTTAGGTGCAGGTTGTGTAATCGTCGTTTCCTTTCAAGATTGCTATCTGCCCGAGAGCGTACCGTACAATACCACTATAAATTTTTACCGAGGGCTTGCTGCTATATCGTATTACGAAGTTGGGAAAGGTAAATTTAAGTTAATTATATAATTAGCCAGAATAAATTACAAATAGTATACAGGTTGCAGATATATGGATATTTATGTTACAAAATAAGCAATCGCCAACAATCCACACGTCCAAGGAGACAAACGAATGACGCCAGGAAAACCTTCCGGAAACGAGCCGGAAATCCTGGAAATGCCTGCCCAGAGGATGGCGGCCGTCTATGGCAGGGGTACGCCGGGGCAGGTATTCCCGAAGGTGCTGCCGGCCCTCTACGGTTCCGTTTATACCCTGAAATTCGACCTTAAGAAAAGCGGCGGTCCCGCGTTTAAAATCGGCGGTCTCCGCGCCCGCTACCCCGATGCTCACCTTGTCCCCATGGAAGAATGGACGAACGTCATCGGCCTGCCGGTGCCCGAAGGCACCACTTTCCTCCCGCAGAAAGTGGGCGGCGCCGAGATAAAAATAGAGACCTGGGAATACGGCACCGTCGCCCAGATTCTCCACCACGGTTCTTACGACCAGGAAGACAACTCGGTCGAAAGACTGCTCCGATTCATCATCGATAACGGCTATGAGATAATCGGCGTACACGAAGAGGAATACCTCACCCGCCCCGATGCCAGAGCCCCCAGGACCATTATCAGGTACAGAGTGAGGAAGAAATAGAAAGACATGGAAGCTTATTAAATATTTACCGGGGCTATTGACAAACGTATTATGATATGTTACGATATATCGTGATATGTTATAAGGAGGTTGGGTGCTATGTTTCACAGACATTTTCCCCATTTCGAACGTCACTCGCGCCTTTTCGAAAAAGGCGATCTTAAATATGTCATTCTTAATCTTCTGAATGATAAACCGAGTCACGGTTACGAGATAATACGCGCCATGGAAGACAGCTTTCACGGCTTTTACACTCCCAGCGCCGGCAGCGTTTATCCCACTCTTCAGATGCTTGACGACATGGGCTATGTAACTTCTTCGGAGCGCGACGGCAAGAAGGTATATACCATTACCGAGGAAGGGAAGAAATTCCTGGAAGATCAGAAGGAAGTCATCGAAAAGATAAAAGGACAGATGAAAGACTGGTGGGGGCCACGCGACCACGAGGAATTTCACGATTCCATCCGAGAACTCAGGAACCTCGGGCATATTATCGGAGGGAAAGCCCATGAACTGGCCCCGGAGAAATGGGCCGGCATAAAAGAGGCTATTTCCCGCGCCTGCCGTGAAATCGAAGACATCATCGGCAAAGAATAGGTAAGAAAGGCTAGCATAAATTCGGTAAGGCTCCCCCTCTTTTTCCAGTGGAGGGGACTCCGTGCTATAATAGAAAAGACGTGCCTGAACAAATCATTCAAGTAGAAAATCTGGTCAAAAAGTACGGACAACTGGCAGCGGTCGACCACATCAGCTTCAGCGTTAATCAGGGTGAAATTTTCGGTTTTCTGGGGCCCAACGGGGCCGGCAAGACCACGACCATCAATATCCTGTGCACCCTCGCCCGGCCGACCTCCGGACAGGCCACGCTTAACGGTTTCGACGTGGTACGCCAGCAGAACCAGGTGCGTCACTCCATCGGCCTCGTCTTCCAGGATTCCAGCCTTGACGACCGCCTCACCGGGCTGCATAACCTGCGCTTTCACGCTATGGTCTATAACGTGCCTGTTTCCGTCCGCGAACAGCGCATCGAGCAGGTGCTCAAGATGGTAGACCTCTGGGATAGACGCAATAAATTCGTGCGCACCTATTCCGGCGGCATGAAACGCCGCCTGGAACTGGCCAGAGGCCTGCTGCATTATCCCAAGGTACTCTTCCTCGATGAGCCCACCCTGGGACTCGACCCCCAGACGCGCAACCATATCTGGGAGTATGTTCTTGAACTCCAGAAGCGTGAGGGAACCACCGTTTTCCTGACGACCCACTATATGGATGAGGCGGAAAAAGCCAACCGTATTGCCATCATCGACCGTGGTAAGCTGGTGGCACTGGACACCCCGGAGAAACTGAAACACACGGTGGGCAAGGACATTATCACCGTGAGAACCGATGACAACAGCAAAGCCGCCGAAGAAATCAAGTCCCGCTACCAGACCGAGGTCAGACAGGACGGAGACCAGCTGACTTTCGCCGTGGAAAACGGGGAAGAGTTCCTGCCGGTCTTTATCAAGGAGTCAGGCATCAAGATAGCCAGTATCAGCCTGCGCCGCCCCACCCTCGAGGATGTCTTCCTCAAGCTTACCGGACGGGAAATCCGCGAGGAAGAGGTCGGCGACACGATTAAAGAGCACCTGAGACAGCGCGGCGGGCGCATGCACCACTAGGATATAACGATGAACAATCTACTCGGAGTCTATACTATATGGTACCGGGATATACTCCGCTTCTGGTATGACAAGGCGCGCATCTTCAGCGCGTTGCTGTTTCCCGTGTTTTTTCTCTTTATCTTCGGCAGCGGACTGAGCGGCAGTATCGGCACGATGGGGGGTGGGGTCGATTTTATCCAGTTCATGTATCCCGGCATCATCGGCATGACCGTGCTCATGGGGGCGTTCATGTCCGGCGTATCCATCGTCTGGGACAGGGAGTTCGGTTTCCTGAAAGAGGTGCTGGTGGCACCCATCAGCCGCGTCTCGGTAGCGCTGGGCAGGACGCTGGGCTCGGCGACAGTCGCTTCCATCCAGGGGATAATGATTCTGATCCTGGCGCCCTTTATCAAGGTCTCACTTTCAATCTGGACAGTCCTGGCACTTATACCGTTAATGTTCCTGCTGGCGGCTTCCATGGGCTCGCTGGGTATCCTGCTGGCGTCACGCATCAAGTCTACGGAGGCTTTCCAGGCCATCATGCAGATGCTGATGTTCCCCATGATATTCCTGTCCGGGGTCTTTTTCCCCATGCAGAACCTGCCGGGCTGGATGAGCTTTATAGTTAAAATAAATCCGGCTTCCTACGGCGTGGCTGCCATCCGTCAGGTGGTCCTGGGAAACCCGCCGGACTCCCCTTTCAGCATCTACCTGTTCGGTCATGCCATGACCATCTGGGAGAACATCGCCGTGATGGCGGCCTTCGGGTTCATCATGATTATCCTGGCGATGTTGTCTTTCGGCAGGCAGGAATAACCTTCCTTGTAAATAGAAACAGCCAGCGATAGGATTTGAACCTACGACAAGCGGTTTACGAAACTGTCTTCCATTGTGCCAAACTATAATTTTACATTAAATATAGTATTTTGGCGTTCCTTGCCCAAAACCTGTATTGAGCGTAGAAAACCACCTGGTAACATTGAATTTTATTCTGTCTATCAGCAAATAATTCGCAAAATTTCAGCTTCGGTTTAGCCTGGCCAGGTAAATCTCATGATAATTCTGGAGGTGTCTTTCCCATATCTGTGCAAGGTTAATAGTTCCCTCTCGCAGAAACTACAGAAAGCTGAACTTTTAGATGAATTGTAACCTTGCGGTTTCATAATGGTATAATATTAGCTAATTCCAATCTTGGCAGACGGATTGATCAAAAAAACTAATTTTGTCTACAAAACTTTTTCTTGGATTACAGTGTTTAGTAGACTATCAGGTATGTAATGGCGGAGTTTCCACTGGTGGCGCATACCAACGCTCATTTGCGTAATCAGGAAAATATCGGCTCGATAGGGCGATCCTGATTGAGTTAAGGAGGAAACAAATGGGGATCATGAGCGGTAAAATATGCATAATCACCGGAGGGGCCGGTAGTATCGGTCATGCAAGTGCTGCACTCCTTTTACAGGAAGGAGCCCGGGTCATGTTAGTCGGTCATAACGAAGAGAATTTAGCCCGTACGGCCAGGACCCTGAACGCCAGCCCCGATTTCCTGGGAATCATGAAGGCGAACGTAGCTGACTCCCGAGAGACACAAAAATATATCAATCATACCGTTGCCAAATGGGGCAAAATAGACGTATTGTTCAGCCATGCGGGCATCAGCGGTGTTGTCAAGCCGGTTATTGAATACCCTGAGGAAGTCTTTGACACTGTCATGGCTGTCAATGTCCGGGCCTCATTTCTCGCCTGCAAATACGGCTTGCCGCAAATGAATGACGGTAGTAGTATCATTATTACATCCAGCATCATGGGTGTGAGGGCCGACCCTGGCGTTTGTGCCTACGCTACATCCAAACATGCGCTCATCGGACTGATGCGTACGGTTGCCAAAGAGGTGGCCAGCCGTAACATCCGCGTCAATATTCTGGCACCAGGCCCCATTGATAACTCTTTTCAGTCTAAGATCGAGGAACGGCTCACCGAGGTGGTCGGACAGGACGGCACCGAATTTCTCAACCGGATTATTCCGCTGGGCCGCCATGGCCAGGCAGAGGAAATAGCGCGAATGGTCCTTTTCCTCGCTTCGGATCAGAGCAGCTTCTCTACCGGGAGTGTCTTCATGGCCGACGGTGGCATGAACATTTAAAAGCTACAAATGGTCCGGACACATTAAACCGAACGTAACTAAAAGAAGTATATAAATTCTTTCAAGGAGGGATGCAAAATGGCAAAAACAAGTTATCAGAAAAACCTGATTAAGGTACCTCATCGCGAAGTAGGCGGTGGTCAGGTAATTAAAGGACGCCAGAATCCAACCATGACGTACATGAGCGATGACCTGGTACCCGGGAGCAACACATACATCGAAATCGGCTGGATATATGAGATGCCGGAACCTAATCCGCACATTCACAACCACACGCATGACTTTAATGAATTAGTGATTCATATCGGCGCCGACCCGCAGAATCCGGAGGAGCTGGGCGCCGAAATAGAATTCGTGGTAGGTGGCGAGAAACTCACCATCGATAAAACATCGGCGCTGTTTATCCCCAGCGGCGTGGAACACGGTCCGTTGACCTGGAAGAAGGTGGAAAAGCCACACATACAAATGGTGGTCATGCCGGGAGCCGGTACACTCAAGGAAGCCAATCCTGCAGGTTACCTGCCCGAATAGAATAACCAGGGTCTATCAGAGCGTGCAGTATAAGAGCTATTCTAATGCCCTGCCTGCTTCAGGAGCGAGCAGGGTATTGTGAGACGACCGCTCATCGCCAGAGGAGTAAACCATGATAAGTACTACCTTTTTCCCCGGGCATTACGTACAGGGCTATGAAGCCATCAAAAGACTGGGGCCGGAGATAGCCAGGCTGGGTAAAAGCGGGTATTTGATATGCAGCCCGACCGTTTTCAGCAAGGTGCTGCCGACATTTCAGGACGAGATGGGAAAACATGCGCAGGTCGCCGTTGAAAAATTAACCGGTGAATGCTGTGACGACGAGATTGACCGATTACTCACGCTGGCGGAAAAATCCGGCAGCAGTGTCATTATCGGGATGGGCGGGGGCAAGGTTATGGATACCGCCAAAGCCGTAGCCGCCAAATCAGAAAAGCCTCTCATCATTGTCCCTACGGTGGCGTCCAGCGACGCTCCATGCAGCGCGGTGTCTGTAATTTATACGGCGGAGGGAATATACGACCATCCCATGCCTCATCCGAGGAACCCTGACGTGGTGCTGGTAGACACCAAAATCATTGCCGAAGCCCCCATCAGATTCCTGGTGGCCGGCATGGGGGACGCGCTATCGACCAGGTTTGAGGCAGAAACCTGCCGGCAGAACTATATCGAGAACATGACTTTTACGGAGGACGTTGGTTCGATGACAGCCTATGCTCTGGCCCAACTGTGTTATGACACGCTGCTCGAGTACGGTCTGAGCGCAAAACGGGCCTGCGAAGCCCACGCAATAACACCGGCCGTAGAGCATATCATTGAAGCCAATACCTTATTAAGCGGGCTGGGTTTTGAGAGCTGCGGCCTGGCCTCAGCGCACGGATTCCAGATAGGGTTCACCGTTTTAAAGGAGACCCACAGCTATCTACACGGAGAACTGGTATCGTTCGGCACACTGGCATCCTTAATCCTTACCGATAAGAAAAAACGGGTTATTGACGAAGTCTACTCTTTCTGCGAGTCAGTGGGCCTACCGACGACACTGGCAGAAGTCGGGCTTGAACATGTCACCGAACAGGAATTACAGCAGGTGGCCGAGGTAGCCACAGCCGAAGATAATCCGATGCTTAACGAGCCTTTGCCGGTTACCAGGGAGATGGTCATTGCCGCCATACAAGCAGCCGACTACGAGGGCAGGGCAAGAAAAGGTGAGAAAAGATGAACCACTTATTCAAACTGGATGGAAAAGTCGCGATTGTTACCGGCGGGAACGGAGGGA
>DATLAD010000193.1:0-5586 GCA_035527575.1 Dehalococcoidales bacterium | reverse complement strand
ACTCCTCACCAGGACTTTACCAATGCCGAACCTAACGCCGGCCACATGGCCATTTACGAGCTTCAGGAACTGGGAAAGCTGGCTTTCCTCATTTCCCAGAACGTGGACAACCTGCACCTGAAGTCCGGCATCAGGCCGGAATTACTGGCGGAGCTGCACGGCAACCTCACCAGGGTACGCTGTACAGAGTGTGAATTTAAAATGGATAGAGTCGAGGGGGAGAGGGAGTGCCCCCTGTGCGGCGGCAAGCTGGTATCCACCGTCGTCAACTTCGGCCAGTCTTTGCCCGCCAAAGATTTGGCGGAATCTTACGAACATTCCCAGAAGTGCGACCTTCTTATCGTCGTGGGCTCCAGCCTGGTAGTTACCCCGGCGGCGGATATGCCTCGGGTGGCGTTACAGGCCGGGGCGAAGCTGGTCATCATCAACCAGGGCGAGACCCCGTTCGATGAGCACGCCCACCTGCGCTTTTCCGAGGGCATCGGCAAGGTGTTGCCGCCGGCGGTGGAGAAACTCAGACAACTGATTAAGAAGGCCGCTTAGTCCTCCCCCCACTCCACCACCGTGCTCGACCAGACGCGGCTTATTGACATCTCCAGTACCGCCTGTCGCGGCTCCGGTATATCCAGTAGCGGCGGCAGGGTAGGCGTTTCCAGCTTTCCCAGCAAGGGACACTGCTTTTGCAGCAGCAGGATGGTCGTGCGGGCGCCGCCGTAGACAATATAGTCCAGCGACTTTACATGAGGTTCCAGCTGTTCCCGACTGCGCTGGCAGACGCGGGTGAGGAAGTACTCTATCTGCTTATCCCTGTGCCGTTCGAACCGGTGCGCCGACGAGCCGCCCTGACGGTGACGTCCGTGCACAAGTCCCGTGCCCACCTTGCTGCTGATGCGTTTCTCACCGCTATAAACGCCGATGGCGTACGACCCCAGGCGTACCAGCACCAGCCCGATAAGATAGTCGCGACTTAGCAGCGAGCGCAGTCGCTCGGTATCGAGTGAATGAGCTGAATATTTTTCTAAAATAGGAAACGGGGGCAGGATGGAGAGTTTACTTTCGGGACTCCAGAGGATGACGGCGCCCGTTTTTGAGCTACCGGCGATTTTAGCCAGTTGGTCGAGAACTTCCGCTGGTTCGGGCACTTGTTTCAGCGCATTATCAAGCTCGGTGGTGGGGAGGTGGGGCGGCAGATAGAGCGAAAGGGCGTTACCGGCGGGAGTTTTGGCCAGTCCGTCGAGGAAGTCCGGCATCCTGTCCCGGCTGATAGTCCGCTTTCTGGATACTAATGTCAAACCTCAGGCTCCTGCTACAGCCGGACAACGGTGGCCCCGTCGCCGCCTTCGTCGCGTTCTCCGGCCCGGAAAGATTTTACCAGAGGGTGTTTGGTAAGGAAATCCCGCACGATGCTGCGCACCGTGCCGGTGCCGATGCCGTGGATAATGCGGGCTTCCGCTATATTGGATTGCGCCGCATCGTTGAGGTAAATATCGAGAGCTATCTCGACCTCGTCGGCACGCTTGCCGCGCAGGTCTAGCTCAAGCGGAACCCGCCTGACGGCAGGCTGGGTTCCTGACGGAGATATGTCTTGAGGCGCAGTCGTTTTCACCACGCTATCGATTGAAAGTCTCATCTTTGTTCTTCCCGACTGTACTTCTATCTCCCCTGACTCTTCAGAAATGGAAAGCACCGTGGCCGTCAGGCCGGCTTCTTTTACCCTGACGGTGTCGCCGACTTTTATAATCCCGGCTTCAGCTTCGATATTTTCTCCCACTCTGGGCTGCCAGGCCTCGCTGTCCAGCTGCTCACGCACTCCGGCGAGGGTACGCCTGGCCTGCTCCATTTTTGCGGCGGATTTTTCCTTCCTGAGCTCCGCGGCCGCCTGCCGGATTTCTTTATGCAGTTCCGCCGTCTCGCGGACAATCGTATCCCGTGCTTCCTGTATCGCTTTTCGCTCCTCGCTCTTGAGTCGTTCGAGCTCGTTGTTCAACGCGGTATTACGCCGGGCAAACTCATCCCGCTCCGCCTTCAGTTCTCTTTGCAGGGAGGCTATTTTCTGCTTTTCCGACATTAGATTGGCCAGCACGGACTCCAGTTCCTGGCTGCCTTCCGTCAGCATGCTCCGGGCGTCATCGATGATTTCGGCGGGTATGCCGAGTCGGGCAGCCGTAGCCATGGCGTTGCTTCCCCCCGGTATCCCCACCGTCAGGTGGTAGGTGGGGGTCAGCGTCTCCGGGTCGAACTCCAGCGAGGCGTTCTCCAGTCCGGGGGTAGCGTGGGCGAAAGCCTTGAGGTCGCTGTAATGCGTGGTGGCTACCGTCAGCGTCCACCGGGCGAGGAAGTAGCGCAGTACGGCCCGCGCCAGGGCGGAGCCTTCGGCGGGGTCGGTGCTCGTCCCCAGTTCGTCGAGGAGCACCAGACTATTACCCGTGGCGCCCCGGATGATACGGACGACGTTACCCATGTGCCAGCTGAAAGTGGAAAGTGTCTGCTCGATGCTTTGCTCGTCGCCGATATCGGCGAAAACGCCGTCGAACAACGGCAGGTGGCTCTCCCCCGAGGCCGGAATCGGCATGCCCGACTGCGCCATCAGGCTGAGAAGCCCGATTGTCTTCAACGTTACCGTTTTGCCGCCGGTATTGGGGCCGGTAATCACCATTATAGAGAAGTCGCGCCCCAGCTCCGCTGAGAACGGCACGGCGTTATCGCCGAGCAGGGGATGCCGGGCATCCACGAGTTTTAACAAACCTGCCCGATTTTTTCCGACTGCTCCATGACCGGGGTCGGGCTCGATAATGACCGGTTCGACGGCCTTTATCCTCCGGGCGTACCTTGCCTTGGCCAGCACCAGGTCGAGCCCGGACGCCAGTTCGATGCTCCGTGATATATCATCGCTGTGCGCCCCCACTTCGGCGCTCAGCAGGCGCAGGATTCTCTCTATCTCTCGCCTTTCTTCAATCACCAGTTCCCGTATGGCGTTGCCCAGCCCCACGGCGACCGTCGGTTCCATGAATACCGTGGCGCCGGTGTTGGAAATGTCATGGACGATGCCTTTGACTTCGTGGCGGCATTCAACCTTGACGAGGATAACATAACGTCCCTCCCGCTCGGTGATGATATCTTCCTGAAGAATACGATTGCCGCGCGGCGACCTTACAATAGCCTCCAGTTTTTCCAGTATTTGACCGCGGGTCTCCCGCAGCTGATGCCGGATATCGGCTAATGCGGGCGAGGCCGTGTCCAGGACTTCCCCGGCCGGGTCCAGGCAGCTACCGATGTCTTTCTCAATCTGGTGGAGTTCGACGATGCCCTCGGCGATTTCCCAGAGCAGCGGGAAATCCTCCGATATGCTCTTGAGATAACGGCGAAGCTCGTGGAGGGCGGCTAAAGTCTGCTGGATTTCCAGGAGGCTCAGCGGCTCCAGGATGCCTTCCAGCGCGGCCAGCCTGGTCTTCTCACGGACATCCAGTACGCTCCCGACGGAGAATCCCCGCTCCAGCCCGAGCAGCTGGCGGGCTTCCGCCGTCTGCCTGAGCAGCAGAGAAATATCCTCGTAATCGTGCTGCGGTTGCAGTTTCAGGGCCAGTTCACGGCTCGCTGAAAACGAGGTGTAACCGGCCAGTATTTCCCGTATCCGGGGGAACTCCAGCATCTCGAGGCTTTTATTATCCATTCCGGTCCTCTATATAGGCGCAGGTATATTATAACATGCTGTATAGTCGTCGCCGAAGCAGATTTCTCTGGTCCCGGTCCATTCCATTATCTTGTCTACATGTCTACAATTAGCTGGTCTGTGCGGTTATTCGGGATACGGCTTCTCCCAGTCCGCTCATAATTTCGCTATCGTAGCGTTCGATGGTGCCTTCGTCGCAGAGCCTGGCCAGTTCCGGGTCTATGGGTAGCTGCGCCAGCAGGGGAGCGCCGGCGGCCTGCGCCATTTCCTCCCCGCGGCTCTTGCCGAATATTTCCATCTTTTTGTCAATTTCGGGTATGTAGAGATAGCTCATATTCTCGACGACTCCGAGGATAGACTTGTCCATCCTCCGCACCATATTTACGGCTTTCCTGACCACCATGTTCGTCAGGTCCTGCGGCGTGAAGACGATAATTACGCCGGAAATGGGGAGGCTTTGCAGGACGGTGAGCGGGGCATCGGCGGTCCCCGGTGGCAGGTCGACAATCAGGCAGTCCAGCTGTCCCCAGAGGACTTCCTCCCAGAACTGGGTTATGGCGCGGCCGATAAGCGGCCCGCGCCAGATGACGGCTTCATCTTCGCCGGGCAGCAGCAGGTTAATCGACATGACCTCGATTCCCGACCGCGAAGGCACGGGCAGCAGGCCGTTATCGCTGCCGGCGGGCCGGCTGGTAAGGCCGAACATCTTGGGGATGCTCGGGCCGGTGATATCGGCGTCCAGGATGCCCACTTCATGTCCCTGTCTCCGTAACGCCACCGCCACCAGGCTGGTAACCAGCGATTTGCCCACGCCTCCCTTACCGCTCATAACAGCAATGACGCGTTTAACCTGGTTCAGGTCCTTCGGTTTTCCATCGATAAAGTCCACATCGACCTCGTTGACGCCGTCCAGTTTGCCAATCGTTTCTTTAATGCTGTCTTTCAGCCTGTCCTGTATTTCCGGTGCCAGTGCCGTGGAGGACAACGTGATGCTGGCCTTACCATCGCTGACGGCGATGTTGCGCACCAGGTTCATCTTAACGGGGCTGCGCATTACGGCGGGAACGAGTACCTTGTCCAGTCTTTCTCTAATCTGTTTTTCGGTTGTCATTATTCTTCATACACCTCCAGGAATATCCGGGCTCCGGTTCAAATGATTTACTGTGTTTATACCCCTGTCTAATTCATCATGACGCAAACGTCATGCACTACTTTAAGATTATTTTCCCGGCAGAACCTGATGGCGGTTTCGCTTTCCGACCCCGGCTGGAGCCATATCCGGTCCAGTCCCAGTTCCAGGCACTCCTTGAGGATAGCTTCGGTGGCCGCCGGGGGCACGACAAAGTCCACCACGTCGACTTTCACCGGCAGCTCCGAGAGGTTGGCATAGCATTTCATTCCTTCAACCGTCTTCAGCCTGGGATTTACGGGGTAGACCTCGTAGTTGCGGTTTTTCAGATTATTTAATATCTGGTTACCGTATTTCTCAGGGTTGTCGGTAGCCCCGACAATGGCGAACTTTTTTTGTGCCATGAATTCTTTTATCAAGTCCTGCATGTATAACCTCCGCTTTAGCCGGCGAGTGGTGTCGAACAGGCCGTAGCCTGCCTGACGGCGATATTGATAATTGGCTTACCTGAAAATGGCTACTGCTCGCGGTTCATACCCCAGGCTTCGAATACCCTCTTGTAAAGGTCCGGCTGAAGGAAATCCGGTCTCATCATCATTTGTTCGTGGGCAAACCCGGACTCGTTTTTATCAAATTGCCTGAGGTTTTCCGTCAGTTCGGCAGCTACATTATGAATGCTGATTCGCTCTTTTGCAAGGCTTGGCTTGAAAAATAAAGGAGGGGAGCTGTAAGCTCCCCCCTCTGCTTTTAACCATTGTCCCCGGGTAAATATTCTATTTGACGGTCA
>DATLAD010000192.1:0-20348 GCA_035527575.1 Dehalococcoidales bacterium | reverse complement strand
CGGAAAGCAAGACGGGAGATTTTTCGTATTGCGTTTACTACACGAATGAGAAAGAGCTCCATAATAATTTAGATGAATCCCTGGGCGTGCGGCTACCACGACGCCTCTTAAAAATCATTCTGCCCTCTTGCCGTAGCACCTAACAATTCATCGATTTGTTATTTCATGCCGAAGGTTAAATCTAGTAGACTATATCTATAGTCTCCTGACGAACCTGGAAGCCCCTTAATTCAAGTCTTCCGGGAAACGAAAGAAATATCAGACGGGGAGACAGGCTCCAGAGTCGAACTCCCCCTGAATACATAGATACGGTTAAAATGTTTTTAATCAATTGCCTCCAAAACCGCCTGGTTCGAATCCTCCCGGCTGCATCAAAGTCAGCTGGTCGTTATTTTCAAAAGGTGACTTTCGGACAGAGTTATCCTTTCAATTCTTTGATGATATTACGGCATAAATCATACCAGAAATGAGTGTCGGGGAAGAAGAGTAAAATCCTGGTGCCCCCGGCCAGGACATCTCTAGCGCTGGCCAGATCAGCTTTGGGCCAGGCCATGCCGATGATCGGGATTCCGGTTTTCTCCGAGATTCCCATGACTTTGGCCGAGGCTTCCTTGATGTAGGGGTGCTGCCATTGCACCTTCTCCCCGGGCTTGGTTAACAGGGAGTTGGTGATGTCTCCCAGTCCCAGACCCACGGCATCCCTTCCCGGTTTAAGCAACGCGAAGATTTCCTCTGCTTTTTCGATAGCCTCCACATCTTCCAATAGAGGAATAAACATGACCTGATTATTGGCAGTCTCCATGTACTCTTCCCAGTAATCCTGGGAATAGCCCGAAGCCCGGATAGCCGGGCAGATGCCGCATTTTCCCTCCGGCGGATAACGCATCGCTTCCAGAGCCTTTTGGGCATCTTCGGCGTTTTTGATATGGGGTACGAAGATACCCTGCGCTCCGGCCTCAATGGCCGCCCGAATAAGGCCGGGATTATTTTCACTAACTCGTATCATTGGGGTCGTCCCTGAAGCCTCAGCGGCACGAATGCAGTGCACCATGGTTTCAGGGCTAACCCGGGAGTGCTCCATGTCTATCATCACAAAATCGAACCCGGTATAGCCGACAATCTCTATAAGTTCCTCGGAATGAGTATACATCTGCATCCCCAGCGGCGTCTCACCCTTCGCCAAAGCTTCCAGAACTTTGTTCGGTCTGGTAAACGGCTTGTATGTCATTTCTTCTTCTCCTCTCTAATAAATGGGCCACCAGCAAATTCCCCTTTCTCAGGAGGGTTATCGCCCCCGATTATCAATGACAGGTTTGATTTCCTTCCCGGCCTCCATGTTGGCCAGCGCTTCGTTAATCTGCTCTAACGGGTATGTATTGCTTACAATATCCGCGAAGGTATATTTGGTTCGCTTGTTTTTGATAAATTGTAGCGCTTTATAAAAATGAGGAATGGCCGCGGAGGCATTACCCACGATCGTCAAACATTTAGAAGTGAGCAGACTCGGCATGAAACTGGTCAATCCCGGAGAGCTTTGACCCAAAACGAGATATCTACCTCCTTTCTGGATCATATCAATGCCTTCGTTGAAAGCGGCCGGCACTCCGGACCCCTCGATGACCACCTCAGGGCCTCGGCCGTTGGTGAACGCAAGTATCCGTTCCTTTCTCTCGGCCGGTGTCTTTATTTCCTCGATGTTTATCACGTGATCAGCACCCCACCGTTTTGCCAGGTCCAACCTTACCTGCGGAGCGCCCACCACGATTGTTGTTCTGGCACCGCTTTCCTTCGCGACGACCAGGGAGTAGAGCCCAATCGGTCCGGCACCCTGAATAACAACATCCTCCTGCAAACCTATTTTCCCGAATCTTTCGTAGCCGGCGACCACGCTCCTGAAGGCGCAACCCACCCCTATGGCTTCCTCTTCCGCGAGTTCATCCGGTACTTTGACGACTTTCGTGGCCGGGGTTATGTATTCATATTCCGCGAATCCACCTCTCAGAGCGCCGGGAGGAGCGAATCCATAGCCCGACCTTCTGGCGCACAATACCGGATCACGGGCAATCTCACACCAGTAGCACTCTCCACAATCGGCATGGGCCCACATGATGCGATCACCGATGTTGAGGTGTTCTCCACCTGCGTCATGAACACGTCCGGCACCTGATTTAACGATTCTGCCAATAGTCTCATGTCCCTGGATATTGGGGAGGGGAGTTTTAATCGTGAGTTCCCCTTTCTGTTGATGTACATCGGTCCCGCAGATGCCGGCCATCTCTACTTTGACCAGAATACCACCCGCTTCAACCTCCGGAATAATCACCTCGCGGATCTGCAGCGGTTTGCCGTATTCTTCCAGAACGGCGGCCTTACAGCTTTTCGGAATATCATTCATCAATCTGTACTCCTGTATTCATACATTTTGTTCTTAACCAGTATTGGTATCATTACCTCTGTGTAGCAACACCGTCAGCCTCCAGCGTTTCGGGGTCAATCACGACCCCGTAATCCTCCCGTGCGCTTTCCACCGATATATAGCCGTTCACAACATCACGACGTACCTTTTCCACATCTCTTTCCAACGCATTCCCATAACCGCCTCCGCCGCCGGCAGTAGCTATCACCCGGTAACCTTCTTGCAGTTGCATGCCCGATGTCTTGAGCATCTCAATCTCGGTATCATCTGTCGGCTTAATCACCAGGGAATTTCCCAGGCCATCTTTCCCGCCGTTGATTCCCCAGTGTGGCGACTTCGCCTTTTCGATAAAGGCGAACAGCGTGGCAGGCGCGAGAAGTCTGATTTGAAGCCTCGAACCCAGGCCGCCCCTTTTTTCCCCGGCGCCGCCACTATCCTGGACAAGTTCGTAATTTTCTATTAACAAAGGATAGGTTGCTTCCGTCAACTCTACAGACCCTCCCTCACCACTTGCCGAACCGGCGATAGAATGATGTATCGTGCAGTTATCACCATCTGAAAAGAAGTCTGCCCCGTTCCCGATGGCAGCACTCGAGAGAGTTGCCCAATGCCTCCCTGTGTTAGGGTCTACTCCATAAAATCCCACGCCGCACACATCACCCCCGGAACAGGCGGGGACTTTTTCCGGAAGGACCTTATACAATGCCTTGTTGATGAGCTCAAGTATCGTCGAGGCCACATTGCCACAGAGAAAACATGGTGCGGTGGGGCCGGCGTTATAAACACAGCCTTGAGGAGCAATGACGGTAATGGGCCTGTTGGAGCCTTCGTTGGCCGGTAATTCCGGGCTTGTTAATGCCTTTACCGCCATTCTCGCCGCCGAGAGCGTCGTAACCCACAAGCCGTTCATCGGACCGCGTTGCTCCGGGTCCGAGCCGGTAAAATCTATGGTAATATCACTTCCTTTAATCGTCACCGCTACCTTAATCTTGATTGGCGTATCAAGGTCGATTCCGTTGCTATCCATGAAATCTTCCGCCGTCCAGGTGCCGTCGGGTATTTCTTCGATAGCCAGCCGGGTGATGCGCTCGCTATGGTCATACATCTCCTTAATACACCCTCGAATCGTCTCGACGTTATATTTATCCAGCAGTTCCATGACTTGCTTTTCACCAAAATGACAACCGGCAATCTGGGCTTGAATATCCCCCCATACCTGCTCGGGAGCCCTTGAGTTCCATTTGATAATCTCCAGAATCTCTTGCTGCAGCTTACCCCTTTTGTAAAGCTTCACCGAGGGGATTCGCAGGCCTTCCTCGTAAATATTTTCTGCGTCGGTGGGATAGGTGTTTTTGGCGCCGACGTCCTGCCAGTGCGCCTTGGAAGTGGCGTAGCCGAACAGGTTATCCTTAAAGAAAATTGGGGTAAACAGCACGGCATCCGAGGTATGGTTTCCGGTAAACTCGGGCACCGTCGAGATTATCACGTCCCCGGGCTCTATGTTCTCTCTACCGATGAAATCGACGCAACTCCTGGTGGCAGGACCTGAGCTGCTCAAGAAGAGAAGAATGCCTTTTTCTGATTGCGCAATAATGGCGGCGTCGGCATCAAGGATGGCGAAGGAGCAATCCATTATCGTACTGAGAAAAGATGAAACGCCACAATGCGCTGCGGTTTCTATCATCCCGTTGGCTATGGAAATCAACCTGTTCCGGACAACGGCAAAGGTAATTGGGTCCAACCTCGGCATTTACCTGCCTCCTGTATGGATAATCAAATTACCCAGTCTATCCACTTCCAGTGTTTGCCCGGGCATGACAACCGTGGTGTGGAACGGCTCTTCCACGATGGCCGGGCCGGTGATGGTATTGCCGCAAAGAAGCCGCTCCCTCTCATATATCTGAGCATCAATTAACGCGCCATCTACATATACTTTTCGCTTTGATTTCAGGGCATCCGGAGCGACCTTTTCACCTTGCCTGATTTCCGCCACCGGCAGCTCTTTAATCCGGCCTATCGCTTTTAACCTGACATTCGTTGTTATTAAGGGGGCTTCGATGCGATGGCCATACCTGGTTTCATGGAGGCGTTCAAAACAATCGCCGATTTCCTTTATCGCCTTTTCCTTCAATTCACCTTCAGGCACCGGCGTTTCGATGACGTAATGCTGACCCTCGTAACTAATATCCAGATAACGGATGAACTCAATTTCATCCTCTGACATACCTTCGGCGCTGAGTATCTCGAAGGCACTCTTCTCCATGTCTTTGTAGATACCATTAATCTCCCGGATATCCATGTTATCCATTGAGCGGGCGTAGGCCCGGGCGAAAGTATGGACGAGGTTCATGGTTAAAATCCCCCGGGCACAAAAAACTCCGGGGTCAGGAGGAACGATTACCCGTGAGACAGACATATCTTTTGCGATGTTTCCGGCGAATATACCGCCGCATCCGCCAAAAGCCATGATAGTAAAGTCCCTCGGGTCGTAACCCCGGCCGATCAATATTTCGGTGGTGGCGGAGGTCATGTTGTTTCTGGCAATTGTCAATATGCCATCAGCGGCCTCATTCAGGCTGATACCGAGCCTCTCCGCGATGCCGCTAACCCCCTTTTTTGCCAAATCCAAATCCAAACGGGCTTTGCCACCGAGGAAGTAGTTGGGGTCGATGAGGCCGTTGACCAGAGCGGCATCGGTAACTGTCGGCTCCTGACCTCCCAGGCCATAGGCCATTGGGCCGGGATTGGCGCCGGCACTCTCCGGTCCCACCGTTAATAATCTGCCGGCATCAACCCTGGCGATGCTGCCCCCGCCCGCGCCGACGCTGAGTATTTCTATACCCGCCATACGCACCGGGTAGCCCATTAATTCGGACTCATGCCTTTCTAAGTTGACGCCATCTTTAATTATGGAGACGTCAAAGCTGGTACCGCCGACATCCATGGTCACAACGTCTTTCACACCGCAGAGCCTTGCCAGGTGGGCAGCACCAGCAGCGCCGCCTACCGGCCCGGACGCCAGACTGTACAGGGGCTTTTCCCTGGCCACCTCGATACCCAGTACTCCGCTCGGACCCAATATTAATAGCTGCCCTCTGAAGCTCAAATCCTTCAGGTTCTCATTCAGCCGGCTGACGTATCCCACAATAGCCTGTCCCATATAGGCGCTGATTACCGTGGTATTAGCCCGAATATTCTCGCCAACTTCCCTGGCTGCCTGATGGCTGAGTGAAACGCTTACTTCAGGCCAAATCTCATTGATTATTTTCGCTATTCTTTGCTCATTTTCCGGGTTGGCGTAAGAATGCAACAGGCAGACGGCGATAGCCTCGACCCCATTCTCCCTGAATTGCTTGACAATCTCCTTCACTTCATTCTCGTTGAGTCTTTCTATTATTTCCCCCGTATAGGCAGTGCGTTCACTTACTCCTCGCCTCAGATATCTGGGTACCAACGGTTCCGGTTTTTTCCAGAGATAGTTGTATACTTCTTTCCTGCTACTTCGAGTCATCTCCAGAACATCGATAAAACCCTTGGTAGTGATAAGTCCCACCTTTGCGCCCGTCCGCTGTGCAATCGTATTCATTCCGGCCGTAGTTCCGTGGACGAACAGCGTCACTGTTGACATGTCCGCATTTATCTTTCGTGTCGCTTCTAAAACCCCAAGACCGAGGTCACGGGGGGTGGTTGACGCTTTGTCCACCACTATCTGCATGCTGTCGTCGTCGATATAAACAATATCAGTGAATGTCCCACCGGTGTCTACGGCTATTCGCTTCATAGTGCCGTCCTTTTTTGCTTCCGAAATATCATAATCCGGTATATCTGAATATTATTTAAGTAGTTTACTCTAAGGAAAGGAGATAATACAATGCCCAATTGGCCTTACCTCGTTTTACAGGCCATCGGCTGGATGTATAAGAAAAAAGCCCCAGGATTAATTCCGGGGGCTAACATTATGTCTTGGTGGAGACGGGGGAGAGTTGGTTATCCAGCCGCCGAATTAAGAATCTTGCCTGGATTCCACCCGTCTCAGCTCGAAAATGACCGGATTATCAGGGTCGGGGCAGGCCACGCGGGCTTTATCCGGGCCGCTTTCCCAGGGGAAGGCCCCGCCGAACTCCAGAGGCTCGGCGAAGGGAAACAACGTATAGAAGGCCCAGGAACACATTCCCGGTGGCGTCGTCTGGCCCATAATGAACTCGTCCCCGACCTTATGGCCGGCCTGGCAGGTCCCTTTTTGCGATATCACTTTAGCGATTATTTTCGTCATGCTACGTACGCTCCAGAGCTCGTTTCGTTTTCAATTCCGTTCCCAGAATCTCCAGGAACCGGATGCCTTCTCTCTCTACTTTCTTGCTATCCGTGATTTCCAGTCGTTTCTTAAAGAGGGGGCCATCGATAACCAGCGTATGGTATTCCCCGGCTTCACCGCAGGGGGTGATATCCCTGGTCTTGTCCAGTTCTTCCAACTGCTTGATAAAATTCCTGTCAATTATTTGACCCAGCACTTCCTCCCCGAAGAGGTCGGCCTTGGCGGCAACGACCACCGCCGTAAAACCGGCGTCGATGAATTCCTCCATGAGCTTTTTCTGGTCCTCATCCCATAGAGGCAGGTGCGGGGTGATACCGGCTTCCGCACAGACCCTTTCAATCCACTCGCGGTGTGGATTAAAGTCGATATCGCCGAAGACGCCGCCGTCGATTCCCTCACGCTTGAAGTCCTTGAGCATTTTTATAAACTGGGCTTCGTAGTTATCCCCGGCGGTGCGCTGCTGCATAATGGGAATACCAAGCGCCTCTGATTGCGTACGTATTACCGCGGCGGATATGCCGTGACTGCAAGAGCGTTCTCCGTCCCCGGTGACCGTATTAGCCAGATAGCGGACGTCCAGCCCGCCGCCGACCGCCCGGTACAGCGCAAGGCAGCAGTCCTTGCCGCCGCTCCATGAAGCGAAAACCCGGGACATGTTACCTCCTAGGGTTTGAGATGGGAAGTATCGTTGAGCAGGTTCAAAATGGCACCCTGCGGGTAGGTTTCCATAATACTGAGAGAAGCATGGTCGACCCGAAGCTGCAGCCAGTGCTCCGTCCCTATGCCCAGTAAGTGACAGATGAGCAGGCGCAAGGGGCCGCCGTGAGCGACGATGAGTACTGTCTCCTTCTCCTTGTGCTGGCTCAGCCGGTCTAAAAAGTTACACACGCGCTTATCCAGGTCTTCGAGACTTTCACCGCCGGGAAACGCCACTGTCTTCCTTTTACTCAGTTCCTCGGCCAGCGCCGGGTGAAGTCGCTGTATCTCCGTAAATGTCAGCCCTTCGATGTAACCGAAATTGCACTCATTTAATTCTTTATATGTCCTGATATTCAGTTTATGCTGGGAGGTGATGATTTCCGCGGTGGAGCGGGCCCGACTCAGGGCGCTGGTGTAAACGGCATGAATCTTCTCCTTTGCCAGGCGGTCGCGCAGCTTTTCCGCCTGCTTTATGCCGATATTGTCCAATGCGATATCAGTGCTGCCCCAGAAACGGTCGGCCTGGTGCAACCTGGTCCTGCCGTGTCTTACCAGAAATAACTTTGACATGAGTGACTCCTCATAAATACTCCCATGTCATTGCGAGCCCTAGCGCTGCGCTCAGGATAAACTCCGCGAAGCAATCTCATTCTACGGTATTCAGGGATTGCTTCGTCGTCCTTCCAGGGAAGGACTCCTCGCAATGACGTTGGTAAAATTCTTATTCCTCTTCCTTAGTACGCTTCTTTAACCAGAGCTGGGGATAGGCGGATGTGACGCGTCTCAGCGATTCTATTTTATTTCTGATATCGTCGGCGGTGGACTCATCGGCGAGAAGCTGTTTCAGGCGCGACTGGTCAAGCCCCAGCACCTTTTCCCAGAGTCCCTCCGGTTCCATTATAGCCCTTACCTCGTCCTCGCTGAAACCCGTTCTCTCCATGATTTTATAGGTAATCTCGTATTCGCTGCCGAAGACCCGGTTCAGTCCCTCGGCCTGGCAGTACTCAATAATCGTCTGTTTCGCCTCTTCGAGCTGCTTTTCCAGTTCTTTAATCTGTGCCTGAAGGGCGGCGTAACGCTCGACGGCATCAATGGCGGCAATACCCGGCATGAGATCCTGGCGGGCCGGCTGAGGCGCGACCGCCAAATACTGGTGGCGGTAGTAAGGGCAGTGCTCGGGGAAATCACAGGGGCAGTACTGGTTCTCGGTAGCCGGAAATTTCCCCTGCGTGATGTTCTCTGCTACATCCAGCACCAGGCGGCGGGCCCGGTCAAGTTGTCCTCGTTCGCGCGGCGGGCAGCTGCAGGCGGTGTTCGACCTGAGGTGATAGAGGGTAAGCCTTTCCACGGGTAGCTGCCAGGTCTGCTCGGCGGCCATCTGATATATCGTCAACTGGAGGTCGTCAGCCAGGTAATCGGCGGTAAAAAGCTCCTTGTTCGTCTTGTAGTCGATGACGGACAGGCCACCGCTGTCCATCTTGTCCACGCGGTCGATAAAGCCCCTCAGCTTAATGCCGTCGATATCCAGGTAAAAACTACGCTCCAGGGCTACCGGCATACGGAAATCGGCGCTGTGAATTTCCCAGAATCGGGTCAGTATCTCTTTCCCATAATCTTTGTACCTGGCCTCTTCCTCGGGCGATTCGTAAGCGTGAGGAATCCAGTTCTGTTCGTAAAATCCCAACAACTCCTCCAGTGACGGGGGTGGTGGGGTGCTGACCTTGAAGAAACGCTCGACGCAGGCGTGCAGGGTGGTGCCGAAGCTGAAGTACCACTTATCCTTCGGTTTGAGGCCGTCGATGTACTGCAGCTTATAGCACAATGGGCACGACTGGTAAAGAGAAATCTGGGTAAAACTCAGAGGTCTAATCTTTATCCTCCCGCCGTTTTAAGTGAGCCGCAACTGGGGAGCAGCCAGAGGGCATCAGGATTTTCCATAAGTTCGGTTTCACTTTTTCAAACTATCAATAAACTCATCCAGCGTCAGAGCGGCCAGGGTATTGGTCTGCAGGGTCCCGCGGGAACCGAGCTCGGTAGCCACCCTGGCGATGGTCATGTTGTTCGGGGCTTCCAGGACATTGATAAAGTCGTACTGGCCCAGAGTAACGTACTGGGCGAGTATTTTTACGCCCATCGCTTCTACCTCTTTATTGACCTCTTTAATCCTCTGCGGGTTTGTTTTTACCGTTTTTCTGCCTTCATCGGTAAGATTGGTCATCATAATATACAGCGGCATATTTCCCTCCTCTCATGATGATTTTCGCTATTGCCTCCGGTGCTCCTGGCTGCCCCCGATTATATTTATACAATGAGAGAATATTGTACTGATGATATATATGTATCTGAAATTATAAAGCGTAAAGCGTGTTTTGTCTATAGGGGATTATCCGTTTTGGTGTTTTCCGCCGGACTTGCCATCGGTGGTAATAGCTTGCGGATACGTTATACAATGTAAATAATGGGTGAAAACGTAACGCTTATAGTTGCCTTCGGCGGCGGGTTGCTGTCTTTTCTCTCGCCGTGCGTGCTGCCGATGGTGCCGGTGTACCTGGCCAGTCTTTACGGGCCGGAGATATTCGATAAAAAGGGTATCCGTTTGCCCGTGTTCCTGCACTCCCTGAGCTTCGTGCTCGGCTTTTCGGTCGTTTTTATTTTTCTGGGGGCGATTGTCGGGCTGACCGGTTACGCCGTTAACCCGGATTACGGACTGCTGCGCAAAATAGCCGGCAGCCTGCTGATAGCCTTCGGGCTGTTTATACTGCTGGCCACGAAGGTGCCCTGGCTGAACTATGAAAAACGCCTGTCACCCTCTATAGGCAGCACCACCGGTTACGTGCGCTCTTTTATCATCGGTGCTGTCTTTTCCGTGAGCTGGACGGCCTGTGTGGGGCCGATACTGGGCAGTATCCTGACGATGGCTTCGGCACAGGCTACGGCCTGGCAGGGGGCTTACCTGCTGGCTATCTATTCGCTGGGACTGGGTCTGCCGTTCCTGATTGTCGGGGCGGCCTTCGATTACCTTCTGCCGGTATTGAAGCGTATCAACCGTTATACGGGCTTAATCCATATTATCAGCGGCCTGCTGCTGATAATCGTGGGCGTTCTTGTCCTGACGGGCAGGCTGACATGGATTTCATCGCTCGCATCATAAATTATCGGGGGGCTTATGGCGAGAGTAACAGGGATAGTGGTGGCTATATTCCTGCTGGTGGTCGTGTTAGCGGCAGGCGGCTGCTCGGGAGGTGCCGATACGAGGCAGGTCCCCGCGCCGGGCAAGACGGCGCCGGACTTCCAGCTTCAAAGTCTGGACGGTCAGACAATTTCGCTGAGTGAACTGCGGGGCAGGCCGGTATTGATTAATTTCTGGGCGACCTGGTGCGGCCCGTGCCGCATTGAAATGCCCTTTCTGCAGGAGGTATCCGAAGACAGGGAATGGGCGGAGCGGGGGCTGTTGATTCTGGCAGTGAACCTCGGGGAACCTGCCTCGACAGTGCAGAAATTCATGGAAAGTAACCGGCTTTCCTTCACGGTGCTCCTCGATTCCGAAGGAAAGGTGGGGATGATGTACAATGCGGCAGTGATTCCGATAACCTATTTTATTGATAATGATGGTATAATAAGAGGGATAAAGAGAGGGGCTTTCATGGAGAGGTCGGATATAGACCGGTTCCTGTTGAACGCGTTAATGAAAGCCGAGTAGTAAGGGAGATAGCCATGGATGATGTCCTTAATGAAGCTTACGGGATTGTCCAGTGCAAGGAATGTCCCTGGTATAAGAGCTGTGTCATGCCGATGAAATTCACCGCCGAGGATATCCGCCGCCAGCTGGAGCAATCGGCGCCGGGTATGAATATTCCTCAGCAGATGGATTTCGGCATGGAGAGCCTGCTGTCCAGCATGGCGACAGCGGCGCAGAACTCATTGCTGGAGGGATGTCCCGTCCTTATCGGGCGTCTGCGTTCCAGTCCCAAGCTAGCCCAGCGCTTTAAAGAGATTATGCAGAACTGGGCAAACGAGGAAGAGTGACCGGGAGAACAAAAGCGGCCGCCAAGGCCGTCAGTTTACAGTTTCAGCGCTTTCCTCTCTTCGGCGGTTAGACTCTTTATAAAGCTTTCCAGTTTTTTCTTACCTTTATCGGTAATAGTCACCTTATCATTTTTTACGTCGACGTAGCGCAAGACCTCGAGTTCCCCGACGAGTATCGCCACGATTCTCTGGCCTAACGACGGATAGATATTATCGATATCGTCCCTGGTATATTCGTTTATTATCCTGTCTATGGCGATGCCCGGTTTCTTTGAGATTTTGCTCAGTATCGTCATCGCCCTTCGGTAATAGGGGAGGGCATCGCCTCTATCGGCTAAATCGAAAGCTTCCACCTTGAACTGCGCAAAGGTATGACTGTCCCCGCATTGTAGCATGATAGCTTTTTTCTCCGTGCCTTTGCCGATGATGAATTTCCCGCCAGGGGGGTTATCGAATAATGTCTCATCGACAACGAACTTGTAGCCTTCTTCCGGCCTTTCCAGGGTCGGCCTGAACCCCACCCCGTCATATTTTTTATAGGCCGGGTCGTATAAGCTCTGGGGGGAATGCCAGAATGGGTAATAGCTGCCGGGGATTTCCCCTTCTTTGTGCCTGCCGCCGGAGGCAAAAAGGGCGTGAAAGGCCTGGCTGAATTGCGGCAGCATGTTGGGACATAGTCTTCCGGTGATTGTTTCGCCGTCAAAAATTATTTCATCGCCTACCTTGTAACGAAAATGGCAGGGGCCTTTGCTCTCATCTTTGCCGAAACCGGTTATCGTGGCTTTTACTTTGAACATCGCAACTCCTTTATTATTTTATTCTGCTTCCGTTCCCTGCTAGGGTTATATCATGGCGCGTATGCCTCGGCCAGCCTGGTAAGTCGGCGGTAGCTCTCGGCGGGCTTCGGCTGCAGGAAGATGGCGCTGCCGATATAAATGACATTCACGCCTGCCTCGGCAATCTTGACAATATTATCTTCCTTCACGCCGCCGTCTATGCCTATCTCTATCCTGGGGTGGGCCTTGCGGAAAGCCGCTATTTTATCCAGCACTTCGGGTATGAATTTGGCGCCGTAAAATCCCGGCTTGACCGAGAGGAAAAGCACGCTGTCCAGCTCACCGAGCAGGGGCCTGATAGCTTCGATAGGGGTTTCCGGATTGACAGCCAGTCCCACCTGCATACCGAGTTTCCTGACCTGGCGGATAATTGTATCCGGCGATGGCGTGGCTTCGTAGTGAAAGACTATCTTTTGCGCTCCCGCCCGCCGGAAATCCTCCAGGCAGTCTTCCGGGTGCAGCACCATGAGGTGCGCCTCCCAGATGAGCTTCGTACAAAGTGAGGCTATCTGTTCGCAGGACACGCTTTGCGAAGGCACGAACCGGCCGTCCATAATGTCGAACTGAGCGTAGTCGGTAAAGTTCTCGGTCAGGAGCACCATTTTCCCCAGGGCTATGGGGTCGTCGGTGAGAATAGCCGGTACCGTACGGATGCCTTTACTCATGCTGCCTCCTGTAAAAATGCCTGCCCGGGGAAACTTAAATCGCTGGTACTGCTGCCGACATTTTAGGTGTGAAGCAGGTATGATGTCAAGCAGAGGTGAGCCGATTCTTTATAGAAAATTAACCAATCCTTTATGTATTCTTTATAGATTTTATATGGGCATTTATATTAGTGTGCCAGAATGAAAGCGTGATATGCAATATCGGGTTGCTAAGATTGGGGGACGACTAAGGTGAAGATTGCTATCAGTTTCATCGCGGGGGTGATTGTTTGCAGCCTGCTTCTGTTCGGGGCAAAGACGGTTATCCCCACTCTAGCTGAAACCGGTAGTTTAAGTGATACTTCGGAAAATGTTACTCAAAGCTTCATAGACCTGCTGCCGGATATCGAGAAGATATACCGCGAGTCTTTGATTATGCCGTTTGAGAAGGCCGAGAGTAAGATTTACGATGAAGATATCGCCGAATTCTATCGTGAACTTCTGGATAACACCGGACTGAGGTCAACGCCGCAAGAAGGGACGAATTAACGCAGGCTTTCCCCCCAAAAAATAGTGGAGGTCACTCTTTCAAGCAACCTCCACTCACTAGACTTACTGGTAACGAACTCAACTCACTTGCGGTGATCACCACCAACATACTGGGCCTCTGCTCTCCAGATGGACTTCCAGCTTAATCTATCGAGCCGAGTTCGTTTTCTGACTGCCCCACCAATGGTAGGGCATCAACAATCCACCTGCCAAACTCCGAATAACCCGTGAAGCTTCATTATACACCTCCCGAAGCATACTCAGGTCGTGCCACGAGCTTCTGACCCATTTTACTACAATATATGCCAGATGTCAAGAAGGGCCTGGCTATGGAGCCATTTCCCCGGTAAAAATTTAACAATTATCCGATTACTGCATGGTCGAGCCGCCGTCGACGCAGAGAATCTGCCCGACGATATCAGCGGAGACATCGGACGCCAGAAATACCGCCGCATTAGCGACATCCTGAGGGGTGGTTTCTCTACCTATCGGGGTATGCGGGGCGAACCCCTTTTTTATTTCCTCGGGGTCCCTCGGGTCAAAATTGGTGAGTCCCCACCCCGGGGCCACGCTGTTGACGTTTATTCCCTGCTTTATTACCATACCGGCCAGGCCCCTGGTGAAGACATAGAGCGCGGACTTGGACATGCTGTAAGTGGACACCCCGGGGAAAGCCTGTTTGGCGACGCTGGACGATATGTTGACAATCTTGCCGTACTTATGCTCGATCATTCCCGGCAGCACGGCCTGGGAGCAGAACATGGCTCCTTTAATGTTGAGGTTGAAATCTTTGTCCCAGTTCTCCTCTTCCTGTTCGAAGAAGGAGGAGCCTCTCGGGTGCATGCCGCCGGCATTGTTTATCAGAATATCTATTTTACCGAACTCCGCCAGCACTTTCTTGACCATTTCCTGAACTTCGGCTTTCCTGGTTACATCGGCCTTGACGGCCATGGTTTTACGTCCCGGGGACTTAACCGCATCCGCCGTTTTCCGGGCGTTGGCGAGGTCGATATCATTGACGGCGACATCGCACCCTTCTTTTGCCAGAGTTAAGCAAATAGCCTTGCCGAAGCCTATCTGGCTGCCGGCCCCGGTTACCAGTGCCACCTTGCCTTTTAGACCCAGATCCATTATTGCCTCCTTACACAGTTAACATACGATTACATTACCGAGCCGCCGGATACGTGGAGAACCTGCCCGGTAATATCACCGGAGATGTCCGACGCAAAGAATATGGCGGCGTTAGCGATATCCGCCGGTGTGGTACCTTTGCCCATCGGTATCTGCCTGGCCAGCATGTCCACCACGGCCTGCTTATCCGGGGCCTTGATGAAATTGGTAGGTGAAGGGCCGGGGGCGACGCAGTTAACGCGTATGCCGGTTTTAGCTTCCACGGTGGCCAGTTGCTTGGTGAAGATATCGACGGCCCCCTTGGCCATGGCGTACGTGGATACACCGTGACTGTACATGCGGGTGCTGCCGGAGCCGATGTTGACAATGACGCCGTACTTCTGTTTTTTCATGTAGGGGAGAACAGCCTGGCTGACGAGCATCGTGCCCTTGAGGTTCAGGCCGATTTCTTTATCCCAGATTTCTTCCTTCTGCTCTTCCAGCGGTCCGCCACCCATGATGGCGCCGGCAACGTTGAGAAGGATGTCAATCTTGCCGTACTCCGCAATGACTTTCTTGACCATTTCCTGGACTTCGGCTTTGTTCGTCACATCTGCTTTAACGGCAATGGACTTGCAGCCCAGGGCTTTCACCGCCTCCGCCGTTTTTTTAGCGTCATCGAGGTTGATATCGCTAATGGCGACGGCATCACAGCCCTCTTTTGCCAGAAGTATGGATATGGCCTTACCGAAGCCTATCTGGCTGCCGGCTCCCGTTACCAGCGCTACCTTGCCTTTAAACCCTAAATCCATTGTTCCTCCTATTCCTTTACTTTAATGGTTTGCAGGTATCATTATATAACATGTTGCAGGTTGCCGTGAAATCCACGAATTATCCTCAGTTTGTATTCGGATAAAGGTGAGGTGAGGTTAATATGAGATAAGCTTTGAGACAGGGAAAGGTCACATGGAATGACGCACTGGCAGCAGGCCTAATCTGGTTGTGGCGGATTGAATCGGTCCGGCTAAAGACCCAGATAGGCTTTCCTGATATGGTCGCTCTTGAGGAGGTCTTCGCAGCAGCCTTCCAGGGCCATGCGGCCGTTTTCCAGCACGCAGGCGCGGTCGGCTATCTCCAGTGTCTGCCGGACGTTTTGCTCAATAAGTAATATGGTAATTCCCTGCTCACGGAGGGACTTGATTTTATCAAAGACTTCCAAGACCAGTCGCGGTCCCAGGCCGTTTGACGGCTCATCTATAATGCACAGTTTCGGCCTTGACATTAAGCCCCGTCCCATGGCCACCATCTGCTGCTCGCCGCCGCTCAATGTCCGGGCTATCTGCCCGGCTCTTTCTTTTAATATGGGGAAAAGCTCGTAAACCTGTTCCAGGGTTTCCTGCCTGTGTTTCCAGGCGCGGTTGGCATACGCGCCCATCTCCAGGTTCTCGCGTACCGACATGTCCGGAAAAAGCTTTCTGCCCTCGGGTATATGAGAGATACCCAGCTCTACAATAGAGTGAGGCGACAGGCCATCGATTCTCTGACCGAGGAAGCTTATATTACCCGAGGTCGGGCGTAGTATACCGGAAATGGTATGAAGCAGGGTTGTTTTACCGGCGCCGTTGGCGCCGACCAGAGCTACTATTTCTTTCTCGTTGATTTTGAAGCTGACATCCCACAGCGCCTGGATTTGTCCGTAAAAAGTATTGATATTGTTAACTTCCAGCATAAGTCTGCTCTCCTAAATATACCTCGATTACCGTTTTACTGGTGACAATTTCCTGTGGGGTGCCTTCGGCAATCTTCTTGCCGTGATGGAGCACTATAATTCGGTCGCATACATTCATGATTGCTTTCATGACGTGCTCAATCATGATAATGGTAGTTCCTTTGTCCCGTATCTTTTTCACTAGTTCCATAGACTCGGAGACCTCAGTCTGGTTGAGGCCGGCCATCAACTCATCGAGCAATAGCAGTTCCGGCCTGGTTGCCAGTGCCCTGGCTACTTCAAGACGTTTCTGGTTGGCCAATGTCAGGTCTTTGGCAGGCACGCCGCTTACTTTCGATAACCCTACGAATTCCAGTAACTCCGTAGTCTCTTTTACAGCCTCCGCCGGTGACATTTTTTGGTAAGTTCCGAAAAGCGAACCGATACGGACATTATCAGAAACCGGCATATTGGCGAATATCTTGACTGTCTGGAAAGTCCGGGCGATTCCCATCCGGCAGATTTTATGCGGTTTCATGCCCGTGATATTTATGCCTTTGAATTTAATGGTGCCCGGCTTGGGCACCAGAGCCGCCGATATCAAATTGAAAAGCGTTGTTTTACCGGCACCATTAGGTCCGATGAGGCCGACTACCTCACCCTGGTCGACATAGAAGTCAACTTCGGATACTGCTGATAAACCACCGAAATATTTGGTTACGCCTTCACCTTCAAGTATGTGCACGTTTCCCTCCGGAAATCCGCCATCTTAATTTTTGTATCAAACCTGCCAGCCCCTGAGGCAGGAATAAAATGGCTACTACCAGTATTATACCAAAAATCAGCATATAATAGTATGGGAATTTGGTTAACAGCAGTTCCTCCAGGTAGGCGATAAGAACGGCACCCATGATTGGCCCGTAAAATTGCCCCATGCCGCCTAAAATGGCCATCAGGACGGGCATGAAAGAAAAGAGCGCGTAAAAGGCTATGTACGGGTCAACATAGGTCCACCTGGTTGCCATGATGGCCCCGGCTGCCCCCATGAAGAGGGCGCTGATGGCGAAGGTGACAACCTTTAACAGGGTCACGTTGATGCCCATATGGGCAGCGGCTTCCTCGTACTCGCCGATGCTCTGCAGGGCCAGACCGTATTTAGAACGTCTGATAATGAAGGCGGTAATCAGTAATACCACAAAAATAATGAGCATGATGTAGTAAATAGTCTCGTTGTCTACGAGGACAACGAACCGTCCGCGCGTGCCGGTAAATTTGACCTCATACCAGAGAAGGAGATGTTTGATGAGCTCGACCAGTCCGAAGGTGAATATAGCGAAGTAAATGCCCCTTAGCCTCAGGGTCAGGGCGCCAACGAGGAGGGCGAGGCAAGCGCTTATGAGAGCGCCGATGATAATCACGATGGGCAGTGGGAGGTCGTTCCCAAGCGTTGCGGACGTGTAAATACCAACCCCAAAGAACGCTGCCGGCGCCAGCGAAATATAACCGGTGGGGCCGGAAAATATCGCCCAGCTCACCGCCAGGATGACATACATTAAAATACTGATTAAAAATATAATCGTATACGCTGAGCCAAACATGGGTAAAGTAGCAAAAAAGGCTAGTACTATAAGAAGTACTCCCGGTAACCACAGCTTTTTATAATTAATTCTAGTAGTATTCATTTCTCTACTTACCCATAATGCCCTTCGGTCTTACCAGGAGCAGGAGTATGAAGATTACATAGTAGGCGGCGAGTGCTAGGCCTGGCTCGAAATAGGTTACGATGCTGCCGATGATGCCCAGTATGAAGCCTCCGATAAAAGCGCCGGGGATACTGCCCATGCCGCCCAGGACGACCACGATGATGGCGATAATGGCATACTCGAGCCCCATGGCTCCATGAACGGGATAGCACATGCTGATAAGTACGCCGGCAATACCGGCCATGGCGGCACCCAGGCCGAAGCATATGGCCAGTACATTATCAATGTTTACCCCCATGAGTCCCGCGGTGGTCGGGTCCTGGGCTGCCGCCCTGATGGCTTTGCCCATACGGGTGCGGGCCAGAAAGATGTAAAAGGCTACACCTATGGCTACGGCAAAAGCCAGGGTTACCAGACGCCTGGCGCCAAAGATTGCTCCTCCTATGTTTACCGGGGAAACCAGATAGGAGTAACTCCTTAATTCGGACCCCCAGATTATTAAAGCAATGTTTTGAAAGATGAAGAGGAGGCCGAAAGCCGCCAGCATGGAGCTGCCCTCGAAGGCGTTTACGGTTGGCGATTTACTTAAAAGGCGTTTGAACAGAGTCCTGTGCAGGCCGAAACCTATAATAAAGGCAACGGGACCGCAAATAACCACGGCAATGAGGGGATTAATACCGAATGCGGTGTAGAGCGACCAGGTAGCCATGCCTCCTATCATGATAAACTCGCCGTGGGAGACGTTCAGCACCCGGGCTACGCCGTACTGGAGACTGAGTCCCATAGCAATCAGGGCATATAAGCCGCCTAATAGCAGGCCGGCAATTACTATGTCCAGGAATGTTATCATCGTAATAATTTCCCGAAGTCGAAAATCACATACACAGGCTGTCTAAAGGTGCAGGATAAGTCTTCTGCAGGGGAATAACCGCTCTTCAGAGAGTTATCTTTACACCCTTTAGACAGCCTGCTTACTATTTCGCACTATTATAGCATTAACTGTTGCTATATTCTAGGTTCACTAGGGCGTTGGCCAGGGCGGCTTGGGATAGACGAAGTCAGCGGTGGCCTTGTTTGTAGGTCCGACGACCTCAAACACGCCGTTTATCCACTGGCCGATCTCACCGGCATGGGCGTCCTTGGCCAGAAGACCGTTCTCGAACCAGGTATCTCCCAGGACCGTATTCAGATGTTCCGTGGCAAGAATATCCCTGATTGCTTTCTGGTTCAGGCTTCCGGCTTTTTCGATAGCGGCTTTCCACATATCCAGGCCGGCCCAGTAGAACGGATGCCCCCACCAGTCATTAATCTCTTCGGGCTTACCCTTGTAGAGTATATCGGCCAGTTCGGTGAGTGCGGGAGACGAGCCCCTGGCGAAGCAGGTATAGCCCATTACTCCCTCGACCATCGGGCCGAACGCGGCATGGTAGAACCCGAAGTTAACGCCGGGGCCGCCGATCCATGCCTTGGGGTTATAGCCGAGCTCGATGGATACACCCGTGGCCGGCAGGACCTGGTCGGGATAGGCAAAGGCGCAGAAAACATCGGCGTTGGATGCCTTGGCTTCCTTGATTATCGGCGAAAGGTCTTTGATGTCAGGCGCGACGCTCTTGACACCGACGATTTCGATTCCCTTCTTCGGGAATTCGATACCGGCCACGCCGGAATACTCGATGCCGTGGAGGTCAGCGATGTACATTATATATGCCGTCTTGGCGCCCTTGGCGGCAAGAATATCAGCCAGGACCGGCAACTGGTAATGGTCGGAGAAGCTCAGGCTGATAAATACATAGGGCAAGCTGGGAAGCATGTCTCTAATGCTGGTGGCACCGCCCTCAGCGGTAATCAGGACATACTCGTACTTGTTGGCGAGAGGGGACTGGGCGAAAACAAAAGCCGTGCCACAGGAAGGCCACAGGAAGTCTACCTTGTCTTCCAGAATCAGTTTTTCCGTTAGCCTCGTCATCGTGGCGATATCGCTTTTATCATCGTATATTATCAGCTCGATGGGTAATTTCTTGCCGTATTCCTGAACATAGATACCGCCTTCGGCATTGACCCTGGGAACCCATGTTTCGTAGATTGGTTTAAATGCCGAATCTCCGATGATGGCGGCCGGACCTGAGAGCGGCCTCGCCATACCAACAACGATTTTATCCTTGGCTGGCGGAGCCGGAGCAGGAGCCGGTGCTGGTGCCGGAGCTGGTGCTGGTGCTGGTGCTTCTTCAGTACAGCCGGCTAATACTGTTAAAATCAAAATTAAACAAATTGATAGTGGTATAACGTATTTCCTAGTCTTCTTCCACATGTAAAAACCTCCTGTTATTCCGTACTAGACCTGG
>DATLAD010000191.1:0-3023 GCA_035527575.1 Dehalococcoidales bacterium | reverse complement strand
TTCACGGATAAAGTCGACGGTTTCCGCGACCGCAGAACCGGCCACACGAGTAGAATCGGTACGCATATAGGTGATGAGACCGACATTGCCTTCACTGCCGACCGGCAGGCCTTCGTAAAGCTGCTGGGCGATAGCCATGGTCTGTTTGGCGGTAAAACGGAGCTTGCGCCAGGCCTCCTGCTGCAGGGTGCTGGTGGTAAAGGGTGGGGCCGGCTGGCGGGTCGCTTTCCTGGTACTTACTTTAAGTACATCGTAGGCTGCTTTTTCCAGCGCTGCGATTAATTTGTCCGATTCATCCTGCGTGTGAACATCAATCCTGGTGCCGTCGGCGAGGCCGATAAATGTCGCACGGAAAGATGCCTTCTCTTTCTTCTTGTTCAGTTCGGCCTCGATAGTCCAGTATTCCTCGTGGACGAACGCCCGAATCTCGCGCTCGCGGTCGACGATTATCTTGACTGCCACCGATTGCACTCTGCCGGCGGAGAGGCGTTTCCTGACTTTTGTCCAGAGCAACGGGCTGATTTTATACCCGACGAGCCTGTCCAGTATGCGCCGCGCCTGCTGGGCGTCCACCAGTTGCATATCTATAGCACGGGGGTTAAGAAAAGCCGACTTTACGGCGTCTTCGGTTATCTCGCGGAAGACGACGCGATAGTAATTCTGTTTATCGGTTTTGGTTACCTCGGCCAGGTGCCAGGCGATGGCCTCTCCCTCGCGGTCAGGGTCGGTGGCGAGGTATATAGCGGAGGCATTTTTCGCCGCCTGCTTGAGCTCGTTGACCAGCTTTGTCTTGGCTTTGGGCACCACGTACTTAGGCGTAAAACCGTTTTCTATGTCCACGCCCATCTGGCCCCGGGGCAGGTCCCTGACGTGCCCGATCGAAGCCCTGAGGCTATAGCTCTTGCCGAGTATCTTGCCCAGTGTTTTGGCTTTGGCCGGCGACTCCACGATAACTAATTTTCTGCTCATAGTCTTTAATCAACTCTCACTCTATATTCCTGTCGCAGTTCCCGCGCCAGGACATAATTCATGGTACCTACCTGCTTGATGAGACCCTTCAGTTCCATCATCGCCAGGGTGCCGCTGACCTCGGCTGCCGGCAGTCCGCTTTTCCGGCAGACCTCATCGATATGCATCGGCTCGGCGCTGAGCTGCTTGAGCAGCACGGACTCGGTTTCGGACTCCGGGAGAACCTCCCTCATTTCTATCTGTCTGGCTACCGCGGTCAGGTTGAGTTCTTCCAGGATATCGGTGTATTCCCGCACCAGCTTGGCTCCTTCCTGGATAATATGATTGGTGCCCCGGCTTACCGGAGATAGGATACTGCCGGGAACGGCAAACACCTCCCGGTTCTGTTCCAGCGCCATGCGGGCGGTAATCATGGCACCGCTGGTCTCGTCGGCCTCGGCGACCAGAACGCCCAGACTCAGTCCGCTGAGAATCCGGTTGCGGCGTGGAAAGTTCTCCGCCCGGGGCCTGGTGCCCAGAGGATACTCGCTGAGCAGGGCCCCGCGTTCCATGATATCGCGGGCCAGCTTCTCGTTTTCGGCCGGGTAAACGATATCGAGTCCGCAGGCGAATACGGCCAGACTGCGGCCGCCGGCTTCCAGGGCGCTCCGGTGGGCGATAGTATCGATACCCCTGGCCAGGCCGCTGACGATGGTAATCTTGCTCCGGGCCAGGTCGGCCACGAGCTCTTCCGTTACCTGTTTGCCGTAGACGGTCGCCCGCCGGGTGCCGACCACCGCCAGGCACCATTCGTCTTCCGGCAGAAGCGAGCCCCGCATGTAAAGCACCGGCGGATAATCGTATATCTCCTTGAGCCGGCGCGGGTAACCGGAATCATTACAGGTAAGCACCTTAACGCCGAATCGGTCCAGCTTCTCCATCTCGGTATCCGGGTCGATTTTATCACGCCACTGGTTGATAGCACGCAAGGCGGTGCTGTCTAGCCCGGCGTGCTTCAGTTCGCCGGGAGAAGCCTTCCAGGCCTGCTCCAGGCTGCCGAAGCAGCTTTCGAGTTGAGCGAGCCTGACCCGCCCGATGCCGGAGATGTTATTGAACCCTACCCAGTATTTGGTATCCTTTTTCAAAGCAATCTTAATTCTAGCACAGGGGTAGGCCGATGACAATTTAATATCAGGTAAAGCTCCCTTTCTTGACTTTACGTTCAGTCTATAGATATAATGGAGCCATATCTTCAATTGAAAAAAGGAGAAATGGAAGTTATGGACTGGATGTTGATACTGGGATGGGGAAGCCCGATAGGAATCGGTATTTTTTTAGTGCTGCTGGCGACGATGATTTTCTTATTTTCCAAGGCCGATGAGACCAGCAAGCGCACCAGGCGAGAGAACAAAGAGAAGAAATAGAAGAACTAATATATGGCGGAGAGGGTGGGATTCGAACCCACGGTAGCCTTACGGCTACACACGCTCTCCAGGCGTGCCTGATAGGCCACTCCAGCACCTCTCCGCGATTTGATTGTTAAAGGGACCGGGTCAGTTCTTACGGCTGTATTTTTTAAGGAACTGCTCGGCTTTCTTTTTGGTGGCGTTCCGGGTATTGTTAACTTGGCGCTTGACGAATTCAAGCGAGGCTTTTTTATCCTCGAGCGCGTTAAAATATGTGCCGATGGCCAATATGGCTTTGCCGATGGCGATGTTGCGGCATTCGACCGTATCATAGTCGTAGCGCTCGACCCTGAGAAGCTCATCGGTGATTTTCGGCCGGTATTCGGGCCGGGCCAGGGCGATATCCGCGAGGGCGGCTATGGCGTTATTGGCCGTTATCATGTTGCCCGTGTTCAGCATGGCCACCAGCCGGGGCATGAGCTTATCGACGGCTTTAGCTTCATCAACCCGACCCATCGCCCCGATGACGCTTATGGATGTCCACCTGAGAATTTTGTTGTCACTGTCCAGCAGCCTGACGAAAAAGTCCAGGTCCGGGTAAAGCTGCGCCGGGTCCTCCTTAGCCAGAGCCAGGATATTCTTCGAGCGGGCGTACTTTACTTCAGGGTC
>DATLAD010000190.1:0-9316 GCA_035527575.1 Dehalococcoidales bacterium | reverse complement strand
AGGTTTAATCGGTCAGTCTATTACAGGCTACTGCGACCGCAACTTGGGGGAGTCGAAATACAGGCCGGATACCAAAATTCCCGCATCGGTTTCCATGAAGGTGACGGTTACCTTAACATCGGCGGGTTCATTGCTGTATTTGGCTTTATAAATGACAACCATGTACACTTCCTCGACAATCTGAGTTTCAACGAATTCCTTTGAAATATAATCGCCGATTTTCTCCCGAATGAAAGCCCTTCCCTGCTGGAAAGTGTCTTCCGGCATGGCCTGCATCATGGGCGGGTCTAAACGTTCGCTGTAAGCGGCGTAATCACCGGTGTCGAAAGCCAGTAACATACGCTCGGCAATGTCCCCGGCATACTCGGGCTCAACGGACGGCCCGGCCGGCTCTGACTTACCGCACCCCAGCAACACCACTCCCAGCAGCATAACGACGATAACGCTTGTAACGACTTTCAGTATTTTACCCTGCATCATTATCCCTCCAAATAATTAGGTCCCTGAAAAAATTTTATCATAAAATAGTATCCGGTTCATATTGTGCTGTAATAAGCAACCACCGGAAATAGAAAAGCCCAGCCTCACCGGTCTCCGGTATCATAAGAGGCTGGGCTTGATTTTCTTAAAGAATTCTAACTCTTACTCTACCTTGCCGAACTTTTCCTCAAGGGCGGCTTTGTCCCATATCTTGCCGTTTACTTCCTGCGGGGCGGCGCCGGCGAGCATGGCCGGATACTTTTGCCAGATTATCGCCTCTTCGAAGTCGCTGGTGTCACGTCCTTCCATGAAGCCCATGACCACATCGGTTTTCACGAAGTAAGGGCGGATGCAGGTTATAGCAATACCTTCTTCTCGCCGCATCTCCCGGGCCAGGCCGAGGGTAAACCTCTCCACGCCGGCCTTGGTTACGCCGTAGGCGATGTTCATGCGGATTTCCTTGGCAAGTATCGACGAAACGTTGATAATCATGCCGCTTTTCTTCTCCATCATGTGCGGCAGGACCACTTTACTGCAGAGAAATGTGCCGTCCAGGTTGACGGATAGAATCAGCCGCCATCTCCGGTAAGGTAAATTAAGAAATGAGTCCTGGGCGGTGACGCCGGCATTGTTCACCAGCACGTCAATCTTCCCGAACTTCTCCAGGGCTTTATTGACGATGTTGTTGACATCGTCCTCGATGGTGATATCGCCTCCCAGGGACAGCGTTTTCTGTCCGAGGGCTTCAATCTCCCTGCCGGTTTCCGCCAGCTTGCCGTCATCGGTGACGCGGTCGCAAATCACCAGGTCGGCCCCGGCCTCGGCCATACCGAGAGAAATCGACTTACCGAGGCCCTGCCGGGCTCCGGTAACCAGAGCTACTTTACCCTTTAAAGACATCTCAGTGCCTCCTTCTTTAATAAGTCAGGTTATCGTTTAGGTGAGCATACCGTAATCGAGGGGGAAAATACCGGCCGTCTGGTTCTTAGCGGCGTCTGATGCCAGGTAGAGGGCAATCGCCGCCACGTCGTCGGGCTCACCGAAGCGCCCTATCACGGTCTGGCTCAGCATCCTTTCGTTGACCCCCGGCATCTGCAGGAACGGGTCGGAGAGGCGACTGTGCACCCAGGCGGGAGCGATGGCGTTGACCCTGATGTTCCACTTGCCCCACTCCCTGGCCATGACGCGCGTCATGTGTATCACAGCGGCCTTGCTGATACAGTAGGCGCCCAGCGATTCTTCCACCCTGACACCCATATAGGAGGTGATGTTGATCATGCTGCCCCCGCCCTGCTCCTTCATGATGGGAGCAATTTCCTTGGCCAGGAAGAACGGGCCTTTCAAGTTTACATTCATCACTGAATCCCACTGCCACTCTTCCATCTCCGTGAGGGGCACCATGAAGCTGGCACCGGAACTGTTTACGAGTATATCAATCCGGCCGAATTCCTTCATCACCTGCTCGACAAAAGGCTTGGTCTGGTCTAACTTGGCGATATGCGAGGCAATACCCAGGACTTTACCGCTGGTTTTCGCCTTGATTTCCTCGGCGGCCTTGTCCAGGTTCTCCTGCTTCCGGCTGCTGATAACCACATCGGCGCCGGCGCCGGAAAGCGTCTCGGCGATAGCCTTGCCGATATCCCCCGCGCCACCGATGACAACAGCAACCTTGCCATCGACACGATATTTAGAAACGTCCATGCAACTCTCCTTTATAATATTCTTAGCTGTCATTGCGAGGGCGTAGCCCGAAGCAATCCGCCCCCCTGATTACGGATTGCTTCGCTAACGCTCGCAACGACAATAAAAAACAAACTCGTCTTACTCCACTTTTATTATGCAGGCATCGGCCTGGGCCAGACCACCGCAGAGAGAGCCCAGGGCGTAGCCGCCGCCCCGCTGTCTTAGCTGGTACATCAGGTTCATGACAATCCTGGCGCCGCTGGCGGTGTTGGGGTGCCCGATGGCAATGGCACTGCCGTTGATATTCATCTTCTCGACCAGGGCTTTGTATTTCTTATCATCTTTCCCGGCGATTACCTTCATGGATACCAGCGGCACGCAGGCGAAAGCCTCATTTATTTCCATGACTGCCATATCTTCAAGTTTCAGATTAGCTTTCTTGAGGGCTTTCAGCATGGCGTAGCCAGGGCCTTCCGGCATGCGGCTGGCATTAATAGCGATAGATGTCGAGGCCACCACGGTAGCGAGCACTTCCAGCCCGAGTTCTTCCGCTTTCGCGCGGGTCATGAGCAGGATAGCCGTGGCGCCATCGTTCAGGCCGGGCGCGTTGCCGGCGGTTATCATGCGGGTATTATAGACCGCCTTGAGAGAAGCCAGCCTTTCCAGACTGGTATCAGCGCGGTACTGCTCGTCGATGTCCAGTACCCTGGGCTCGCCCTTGGGCTGGGGGATGGGAAGGGGCATAATCTCTTCCTTGAACTTACCGGCGTTCCAGGCCTTGCCATAGTTCTGGTGGCTGCGGTACGCCCACTCGTCGAGGTCCTGCCGGGTGAAGCCGTATTCGTGGGCGACATTGTCGCTATCGACCGATACGGGGTTGAAGTCCTTGTAGCCGAGGGCATATAGCGGGTCTTCCATCTTGACATCACCCATGCGGAAGCCGTTGAACCTGAGACCCCTGACCACCATCGGCGACTGCCCGAAGGAGGTGGCGCCGCCGGCAATGGCAACTTCTATCTCTCCGGCGGCCATTTCCATAGCCGCCAGCTTGACGGCGTGCATCGCCGAGACACAGGCCATGTCGAAGGAGATGGATACCGTCTCGTGGGGAAGCCCGGCCCTGATGAGCGACTGTCTTCCGGCGACCGGTGTATACGGGTCGCGGCAGGCTGACGTATCGCCGACACCCCAAAAAACCTCATTAACCACATCCGGTTTGATGCCCGCCCTCTTGATTACTTCACGCATCGGGATGGCGCCCAGTTCGTAGTAGTCGATATCCCGCATGGAACCGCCGAATCTACCGAACGGCGTCCTTGCCGCACTCACAATTACAACATCATTAGCATTTGCCATTTTCATTCCTTTCCTGATTGAGTATATAAACCATGGGATGTCTTATTTCTGGGTATAATCATAGAAACCGCGGCCGGTCTTGCGCCCCAGGTCCCCGGAACGCACCATGTTCTTCAGCAGCGGGGCAGGCATGAGACGTTCGCCGAACTCGGCATACATCGTCTCCAGGCCATGCAGCACGATATCGGCGCCGGCCAGGTCGCATAGCTCCAGCGGGCCCATGGGGTGGTTCAGGCAGAGCTTGACCGCTTTATCGACCTCTTCCGGCTTGTTACCGTCCATGACGCAATAGAAGGCCTCGTTCATCAGGGCATCTACCAGGCGCGAGACGATGAAACCGGCATAGTCCCTGGCTTCACAGGGTTCTTTGCCGATACTCTTGATGTATTCTTTGGAGGCTTCCAGGACATCGTCATTGGTATGCCTGCCCGGTATTACCTCGACGCCTTTCATTACCGGCACCGGATTCATAAAGTGTATGCCGACGACCTTCTCGGGGCGTTTGGTAGCGGCGGCGATTTCGCCGATGGGGAGGGACGAGGTATTGGTGGCCATTATAGCGTCCGCCTTGCATATCTGGTCGAGCTGTTTAAAAATATTTACCTTTAATTCCAGCACTTCCGGCGCCGCTTCGATAACGAGGTCGGCATCTTTGGCGTCGTTCATGTTAAGGGTGGTCTTAATGCGGGATATTATCGAGGCCTTCTCGCTCTCCTGCATCGTGCCCTTTTTCACCCCGCGGTCGAGACTCTTCTCGATGGCGGCCATGCCCCTCTGGATAAACTCGTCCTTGATATCGGACATCGTCACGTTGTAGCCTGCCTGGGCGCTGACCTGGGCGATGCCGTTGCCCATCGTCCCGGCACCGATGACAAACACATTTTTAATTGCCACGGTATCAAACCTCCTTATATTAATATTGAATCCACAATACTGTCATCCTGAGCGAAGCGAAGGATCTCGGCGGTGGGGAGGCATTTTATCTTTCTTGCCCTCCCTCCCCGAGATTCTTCAGTCACTTCGTTCCTTCAGAATGACATCTTTACCTATTTGTTTTTAAATTCCGCTTTCCTTTTCTCCAGGAATGCCTTCATGCCCTCTTTCTGGTCCTCGGTGGCGAAGCAGAGGGCGACGCACCGCGCCTCTATATTGAGGCCGGAGTTAACATCGGTATCAATGCCCGTATTAATAGCCATCTTGGCCATGGCCAGCACCGGGCTGCTCTTGCTCGCCAGCTTCTTGGCCCACTCCATGGCTTCTTCAATCAGTTTTTCCGGCGGTACGACCTTGTTAACCAGCCCCAGATTGAGGGCGGTAGCGGCGTCAATCATGTCCCCGAGGAAAATCAACTCCTTGGCCTTGGCCGCTCCGATGAGGCGGGGGAGGCGCTGTGTGCCGCAGGCGCCGGGAATCAGTCCCAGGTTTATCTCCGGCTGGCCGAACCTGGCCTTCTCCGAGCATATCCGCAGGTCGCAGCACATGGACAGCTCGCAGCCGCCGCCGAGGGCGTAACCGTTGATGGCGGCAATCGTCGGCTTGGTTAGGTTGTAAATCCGGTCGGACGCCTTCCTGATGGTACCCACGAACTTCTGAATATCGAGGGTGTTCATGTTCTTCATCTCGACGACGTCTGAGCCGGCGGCGAAGGCCTTCTCGCCGCTGCCGGTCAGGATAACGACGCGCACGTCCGCATCGTTTTCAATCGCCTCGAATACATCGTAAAGCTCATTATAAACAGTACTATTGAGGGCGTTTAACGATTCAGGGCGGTTTAGGGTAACTCTGGCAATGCCATCGGCCTTCTCATAGAGTAAAGTTTTGTAGGTCACGGCCTTATCTCCTCTCTGCTCGCTTGAATGTTTCGGACAATGTAACTTTTCTCATTGATTGAGGCGAAGGGGACTGGATTTGAGAAGAAATTTCCTCTTATAGTTTAAGCTAACAGGCTTGTACGTGTCAAGGTCGGACGCCCGCGGGATAAGCCGCCGATAACACCGGGCAGGTGGGAAAGCAAATTTCAGGGTTGGGGGCAGGAAGGGATAAGGCAATACCCATTAAGGTTCTGTTCAGATATAATCCTTTTGACACCTTTATTAAGCAGTCATATAATACCTATAATTACCCGCATAAGGGGGGAATTTTGGAAAAAATTATAAAAGATGGCAAAGACTATTACAGACTAACCAAAGAGGAAAACAGACAATGCTTAATGTTAGCCGAGGGTAAGGCAAAACCATCCGACTTTGGATATGGGTTCACTGAGGCAGCGTTCCTTATAGCATGCTTTCTGGTTCCATTAAAGGAAGTGCAGGCAGCCGGAAATGTCCCCGAGGAGTTCCAGGCACAAACAGAGGAATTGATAAAACGAGCCGAGGAACTATCCCGCACTCTCGTCGAGGCAGGAAAAAAGGCTGGTGAACAACAATAGGATAGCTGAAATATCTTTAACATACCCTGTCACAGTATCCTGTACCCCCCCTAAATAAGGCCTGCTAACCGTTACCCGAAATACACCTCGACCAAACAGAGTCCCCATTACCCCCAAATTGACAATATACTTTGGCGTTCGGTAAACTTATTAAACTGTGAGCCGTTAAATTTTCCCCCGCCGAGGACACTGATTATGCCGGAAATCGATGCTACCGCCCGCGATATGGCCGAACAACTTAAAAAACCCCGCGCCGATTACCTGGAGGCGCGCTTCGAGGAAAGCCGGACCAGCCATATTACCTACCGGGGAAAAGGGCTGGAGTCAATCGGCCGGTCTACCGCCAGCGGCGGCAACGTGCGCGCCCTGGTGAAAGGAGGCTGGGGATTCACCAGCTTTAACAGCTTCGATAAGGTATCCGAACGCGTCACGCTGGCCACCGAGCAGGCGCAGTCCGCCGGCCGCAGCGAGAGCCGTCTGGCGGAAGTGGAACCGGCCATCGACGATGTGCCGAGCGGGGTGGCGAAAAACCCCGTAGAAATACCCCTGGCGGAAAAGAAACGCCTACTTGACGAATATAACGAGATTATCTGGAGCATACCACAGATACAGACCTCGACAATCGGTTATGCGGACAGTCACAAGAAGGTCGTTTTCCTGAACTCGGAGGGCAGCTTCATCGCGCAGGAAAGGGCCGACGTCGCCCTGCGGCTGACGGCCATTGCGGCTAAAGACGGCGAGGTGCAGCAGGTCGGGTTGAGCCTGGGGAGTCGGGGGGACTTTACCGCCATTGAAGGACTCCACAAAAAGATAGAGGAGATGGCCCGGCACGCCGTGGAGCTGCTCACGGCGCCGCAGGCAAAGGGCGGTGAATATACAGTGGTCCTTGACCCCATCCTGGCGGGCGTCTTCGTGCACGAGGCCTTCGGCCACCTGTCCGAGTCCGACTTCGTTTACGAGAACGACAGATTGGGCGAGATTATGAAGCTGGGTAAGCAGTTCGGTGCCAGGCAGCTTAATATCGTCGATTCGGCGGCGGAGCCGGGACTGCGCGGCAGCTATAAATACGACGACGAGGGGGTCCGCGCCGTTAAAACTTACCTCATACGGGAAGGCAAGCTCGTTGGCAGGCTGCACTCGCGGGAGACCGCCGCCAAAATGAACGAAAAACCCACGGGTAACGCCCGGGCCATCAACTACCGTTACCCGCCCATCGTCCGCATGACCAATACCTACATCGAGCCGGGGTCGGTCTCTTTCGATGATATGATTGCCGATATCAAAGAGGGAATATACGCCAAGAACTGGTACGGAGGCATGACCAGCATGGAGATGTTCACCTTCTCCGCCGGCGAGGCTTACATGATACGCAACGGCAAAATCGCCGAGACGCTGCGGCCCGTCATGCTGACCGGCAATGTTTTCAGCACCCTGAAAAATATCGACGCCATCGGCAACGACCTTGACATGAACCAGGGCGGCGGCTGCGGCAAGGGTGGACAGATGCCCCTCCCCGTTTCCAACGGCAGCCCCCATATCCGCATCCAGCGCTGCCTGGTCGGAGGTAAATAAATGGAACATATCCTGGCACGGGCCAAAAAGGTCGCCGGCGAAGCTGAGGTCTTCCAGGTCTCCTCGGAGGAGACGCAGGTACGCTTTGAAGCAAATCGACTGAAGCAGCTCCAGAACAACCAGACCACCAGCGTGGCACTGCGCATCATCAAGGATGGCCGTATTGGCTATGCTACCACCACCGGAACAGGTGACGCCGATGAACTGGTCGGGAACGCCGTGGAGACCGCCGAGTTCGGCACGGTGGCCAGGTTTCAGCTGCCCGATACGCAGGACTATCCCAGGGTGGACATTTACGACCCTGCCGTGGAGTCGGTATCCATCAAGGAAATGATTGACCTCGGCGAGGAGATGATAGCCGCCGTCACCGGCCATACGCCGGGCATTATGTGCGAGGCCGGGGTGAGCCGGGGCGTTATCTCCTTACGCATTATGAACTCCCGCGGCGGCCGGGCGGAATACCGCAAGAGCTTTTTCAGCCTCGATATCGAAGGCAACTTGATAGAAGAAACTGACATGCTCTTCGTCGGCGAGAGCGAGAGCTCCTGTCACCCTTTGGCCGACCCCGGGAAAGTAACGAATTTAGTGCTGCGACAGCTCGACCTGGCGAAGAACCGCGCTAAAGCGCCGACCCGGCAGCTGCCGGTGGTCTTCACCCCCAACGGCGTCGGCAGCGCCCTGATACTGCCACTGATGTCCGCCCTCAACGGAAAGATGGTGCTGGAGGGGGCTTCGCCGGTAGGCGATAAGGTGGGCAAGACCGTTTTCGATAAGAAGCTCAGTCTGCGTGACGACCCGACAGTCGGCTACCGTCCGGGGAGCCGGCCCTGCGATGACGAGGGAGTCCCCAGCCAGCGCACCCCTCTCGTAAGCAAGGGGGTGATCAGGGGATTCCTCTACGATTTACAGACGGCGGCGCTGTCCGGCACGCGGAGCACCGGCAACGGCAGTCGCAAACGCGGCGGCCTTCCCGCCCCCGCCCCCAGCGCCTTCGTCGTCACACCGGGCAAGACCACCTTCGACGAGATGGTTGCCGATATTAAAGAAGGGCTGGTCGTCGAGCAGCTCATGGGGGCGGAGCAGGGAAATATTCTCGGCGGCGATTTCAGCGGAAATGTACTTCTCGGCTTTAAGGTGGAAAATGGTAAAATAGTGGGCAGGGTGAAGGATACGATGGTCTCCGGGAATATTTACAAAGTGCTTAAAGATATCGCGGCCATCGGCAGCGAGGTAAAGTGGATAGGCGGCTTCCTCCAGACCCCGCCCTTTTACTGCAAGGGGCTTTCGGTTTCGAGTAAGGGTTAGAGGGGTGAGATGAATAGAGTAGTAATTAACTTTATTGTCTACATCTGCCTTATTGTATTGTTCACAGGTATTGCCGTAGTGTTTTCAGGTTGTGAGTCTATAGATGACATTAAGAACAAAGCTAATGAATGGATTGAAAATATTGACCAAACAACAGAAAATGTTGCAGATAACGATGAAAGTAAACCACAAACATCAATAGAGAGCGCTAAAGATATAACGGACTGTAAATATAAAATTACCTGGTCGACTAATATACTTTATACCAATTCCTATGACAAAATTACTGTTGGTGATAACGATATTATTACAGTACATGGTTTTTTGGAGAGATTTAATAACAACTGGGTATGGAGAAGTAGTGATATTGAACTAGATGAAAAGTATTTTGGACAAATCGAAATAGTTCAACAAATTATAAAAGATGGTTATTTAGTTGAAAGTTTTTTGGTACCTCCGAAGGGTATTATAGGTGATTGGAAGCAAATGGAA
>DATLAD010000189.1:0-4050 GCA_035527575.1 Dehalococcoidales bacterium | reverse complement strand
AAAGTCAATCGTCTTCAAGCCGAGTGAATACATTCCCTTGTTTTGTTGATGAGATAAATAACCTCTTTTAACCAGAGTTGAAACTAATCTATAGGTAGTAGCTGCGTTAAGCAGGGTTGACCTGGATATTTCGGTAAGACTAAGCGCCCCATCGTTCTTGAGAAAGATTTCCAGTATATCTATCGCTTTTATTACGGTCTTGGATATATTTTCCATATTTATTGAAATATCTTTTCAACTTTTGAAATTGGCGATATTCTATCATGTAAGATATTTAATGTCAAATGCCGTTGCTCTAACTAAGGTTCAGGTAGCCATCTACAGATGTCGGGTAATGACAGGGCATACCATGAATGACGGTTACGCATCTTCACCTGTAAACGCAATTGAATAGCTGCGTAAATTAGTGTAAATTAATATAGTATTTATGTTCTGCTTCATATAAGGATGAAACATGCGAATCCGGAGGTGTAAAGGGATGCGGGACCTCTCCCCCGCGGAAATGACGGTTTTCCGCCTGGTGGAGGGGATATGCCGCGATATCTGTTCCCGGTGGGGCTATCAGGAGGTCAGGACGCCGACCATCGAGTATCTGCACCTGTTTACCTCGGCGGGGACGCTGACTCCCGGCATGCTGGGCAAGGTGTATTCTTTCCTGGACTGGGACGGCTGGAGCGGAGAGAGGGTGGTATTGCGTCCTGACGGCACGATACCTGTCGCCCGACTCTATACCGAGGGACTGCAGGGCAGACTGGCCAGGCTCTTTTACGCTGCAAACATATTTATTTTTGAAGAGGCTGGTGAAAAAACGAGGGAGAGGTGGCAGTGCGGTGCCGAGCTTATCGGGGCGGGGTCGGCCATGGCTGACGCCGAACTGATAGCTCTATCCCTTGAGGTATTGAAAAAGCTGGGGCTTAAAGGCGTGGAGCTGCGGCTGTCGCACGCCGGCCTGATTAAAGCGTTACTGGTGAAACTCGGTCTCAGTCCGGATGAGCAGAACCGGATGTTCGACCGGATTCTGGATGGGGACGCGGAAGCGCTGGCGGAAGTCAGCCGGGAGTCGCCGGAAGTCGGCGATACTCTGCGGCCTTTCCTGAGCCTTAAAGGGCAATCGCCCGGGTTTCTCAGGAACCAGAGGGCTCTCCTCGCCCGGAGCTTGCCGGAAGTCCGACCGCACCTCGATGATTTTTTACAGACCGTGGCCCTTCTGGACGACCTCGGGGTAAAGTATCAGATAAACATTGCCTCAGGGGCCGGGTTTGAATACTATACCGGCATAATATTTCAACTATTCATCGGCAAGGAGAAGGTGGGTGGGGGAGGCCGTTACGATGCCCTGATTCCGTCGATGGGAGGCGGGGATGTGCCCGCCTCCGGCTTTGCGCTGTATCTCGACCGCCTGATGAACCTGGTGAAACCGGAGGTTTTTGTAAAGACAGTACCGGAAAGAGTTCTGGTGCGGGTAAAGTCCGGCGGTGCCGTGAAGGAGGCTTTTAAAGCAGCCGATAGCCTGCGTCAGGCCGGGTATATCGCCGAGCTCGACCTCGATGGTAAAAAGACCGATTTGAAGTGGATAATCGAGGTGGGGAGCGAGGCGCCGGTATTTACGATGGTTGACGCGGTTGCGAAAAAGAAAATTGAAGCATCCACTATTAATGAGGTTCTAAAACGACTGGAGGGGAAAGGTGCCGATAAAGATAGCCCTGCCTAAAGGGCGCCTGCTCAGAAAAACGGCGGCCATGCTTCAGAAAGCCGAATGGGGTCTGGACGAGTACAACTCCAATATGGGTTTTTATAGGCCTGAGTCGCAGAAATTCCCGGACGTTCTTATAAGGGTATTCCACGAAAAGGATATCCCCATCCAGATTGCCATGGGCAACTACGACCTGGGTATTTGCTGCCTGGACTGGATTGAAGAGCTGCTGGCGAAATACCCCAGCAGCGAACTCGTCAAGGTGAAAGACCTGCTGTACGGTGAGGGCGCGTTATATGTGGCGGCGGCTTACCCGCCGGGTGACCTGCGGCAAAACGGGGTCCCGGTGCGTATCGCCAGCGAATATCCTAACCTGGCGGAGGTTTTCGCCTTAAGGAAGCGCATGAGCCGTTTCAGCGTCTTTCCGGTATGGGGCGCCGCCGAGGCCTACCCCCCGGAAAATGCGGACATGGTGCTGCTTTCGATTAAAGACGGCGCGGAACTGGCCGGCTACGGCATGGTGCCGGTAAGCAAGATGCTCGACTTCAGCGCCTTTCTCATCGCCAACAGGAACAGCTGGGAGACCAGGGACCTTGATAAACTGGTAATGTCAATTTGCGATGTGATACCGGAGGTCGAGAAAAAGGCGACTGTTAAAGAGGAAACCGGTCGGGCGGAAATATACACGCGAAAAAGCGTTGCAAAAACCCCCATGGATACCGTCAGGCTGGCTTTGCCCGACGGGCACCAGCAGCAGCCGACGGTTAAACTGCTGAACAGGGCGGGCATTAAGCTTGACGATTATCCGTCGGAGACGGGGAATCGACGCCCGAAGATTAACATCGACGGCGTAACGGTCAAGGTTATCCGACCCCAGGATATGCCGTTGCAGGTGGCCAATGGAAATTTCGACCTGGCGATTACGGGTCGGGACTGGCTGACCGAACACCTGGAACAGTTCCCGTCAAGTCCGGTCAGAGAGCTTGCCGAACTCAAGTCCAGTAAAGTAAGAATCGTGGCGGTGGTCAGCCGCGAGCTTTCGGTCGAGGATACCGGCGGTTTACGTCAGCTCATCGCCGAAAGGGAAGAGCCGTTTCGGGTCGCCTCGGAGTACGTGAACATTGCCGATAAATACGCCCGGGACAATCACCTCGGGCACTACCGGGTGATTCCCACCTGGGGGGCTACCGAGGCTTTCCTGCCGGAAGATGCCGACCTGCTTATAGAGAATACGGAGACGGGGAGGACGATAGCCCGGCACAACCTTAAGATAATCGATACGCTCTTCGAATCGACGGGCTGCCTTATCGGTAATGCAAACTCTGTATCTGCCGTTAAAGGCAGTCGGATTGAGGCTATCGTACAAAGACTGCGGGCGGCTGTTGAGGATGCTTAAATGAAAATCATCGAAGGTTTTGAGTCGGCAAAGTCGATATTGTCACGGCAGACTCCCAAAGAGTCACCGGGCAGTGACGACCGCGAGCGGGTAGTCAGGCAAATCGTTAACGATGTGCGTGACAGGGGTGATGCCGCCCTTTTTGAATACACGGAGAAGTTCGATGGTGTTAAGCTGGCTTCGCTGGAGGTGGATAAAAAACAGATAGACCTGGCGTATCGGGAGTTGGATGCCGGGCTTCTCTCCGCCCTGGAATTGGCGGCGGAAAGAATAACGTCTTTCCATACTGAACAAAAAAACAGTCTGTTGCGCGAGAGCACCGGCAGTAATCTGGGCTGGCTGATACGTCCGCTGAACCGGGTCGGTGTCCATGTCCCGGGTTTCTCGGCGCCGCTGCCTTCATCGCTGCTGATGACGGCCGTTCCCGCCCGGGTGGCTGGTGTCAAAGAGGTCATCCTGGTGACACCGCCGGGAAAGCAGGGGAATGTCTCGCCGATAACGCTGGCCGCAGCTAAAATAGCCGGGGTCGACCGCGTTTTCTCCATCGGCGGCGCTCAGGCAATCGCCGCCCTGGCTTTCGGCACGGAGTCCGTTCCCGGGGTGGATAAGGTCTGCGGGCCGGGCAATATTTTTGTTTCCCTGGCCAAGAAGATTGTGTATGGAACGGTTGGCATCGACGGGCTTTACGGGCCGAGCGAGGTTATTATCGTTGCCGATGAAACGGCCAACCCGGAGTATTGCGCCGCCGACCTCCTGGCCCAGGCCGAGCATGGTTCACTGGCCTCGGCTATATTGATAACAACCTCGCGGCAGTTGGCCAGCGAAGTGAATAAGGAAATCGAACGGCAGCTGGATACCTTACAGCGTAAGGAGATTACCGCCGGGTCGCTGGAGAGCCGCGGGTTGATAGCCGTGGTGGAAAGTGTCGATGAGGCTGTCGAGCTGGCCAATCTCTATGCGC
>DATLAD010000188.1:0-11289 GCA_035527575.1 Dehalococcoidales bacterium | reverse complement strand
TACGCGCAGGCAGGCCTCTCCAAACTGCAGATAGATGAGACCCGCAGATAATTTTGGAGAGGGGGAAGAAATTAGAAAGAGGGGGTTTTTAAGCCCCCTCTGAAAAAGCGATATTTTCTACCCTTGCGCCTGTTTACTCCTCGACGGCGGTAATCGCCACCAGCCGGTCGCCCTCATCGAGGGTCATCACCCTGACGCCCTGCGTGCTCCGGCCCTGGGTGCTGATACCATGTTTGGGGTCTTTTTCCTTTACCGGAGTCAGCGTTACCATGCCCTCCGCCGATATCAACATGACCTGCTGCTTCGGTGTTGCCACCCTGGCCGCCGTCACGTCGCCCGTCTTATCGACTATCTTGAACGTCCTCACCCCGCCGCCGCCACGGTGCTGCCGCGGGTACTGGGCCAGCGACGTAACCTTGCCGTAGCCCCCCTCGGAAACTACCAGCAGAAAGGCGTCCGGGTCGACCCTGTCCATGCTGACCACGCCGTCGCCTTTAGCCAGACGTATGCCGCGCACGCCGCCGCTGGTCCTGGAGGCAGCCCTCAGGCTGGAGACGCTGAAACATATGGATTGCCCCTTGCGCGTCACCAGTATTACTTCATCCTTATCTGTGGCTACGCAGACGGACACCAGCTCATCCTGCGGCGCCAGGTCCATGGCGATAAGCCCGCTGCTCCGCACGGCAGCGAATTTATCCAGTGACGTCTTCTTTACCTCCCCGAGCCTGGTAGCCATCACCATGTAGGCGTCTGGCAGCAGGCCGGTGGTGGCGCTCATAGATGTGACTCTCTCGCCCTCGGTAATGGACAGCAGATTGATAATAGCCAGTCCCTTCGACGTGCGTGAAGCGGCGGGGACTTCGTGGCACTTCAGGTAGAAGACCTTGCCGCGGTCGGTAAAGAAAAAGAGGTCGTCGTGGGTATCGGCCACGACCAGCAGCATGACGGCATCCGCCTCGCGGGTCACCTGGCCCATGATACCCTTGCCGCCGCGGTGCTGCACCGTATAGTTGCGGGCGAGAAGCCGCTTGACGAAACCGCGGCTGCTGAGCGTTATCACTACCCTTTCGTGGGGAATGAGGTCTTCCTCAGTGAACTCGAGCGCCCCCTGCTCGACGATGGAGGTGCGGCGCGCGTCGCCATATTTGGACTTCAGCCCCGCCACCTCCTCTTTTATCAGGACGAGAATCCTCCTAGGATTGGCCAGCAGGTCTTCCAGGTAGGCGATTGTCTTGACCACCTCGGCGTATTCGTCGAGTATCTTCTGCCTTTCCAGGTTGGCCAGGCGTCGCAGCTGCATATCGAGGATTGCCTGCGCTTGAAGCTGGCTCAGGCCGAAGCCGCTCATCAGGTTTTTACGGGCAGCCTCGGCTGTCTCGGACTCGCGGATAGTCTTGATTATCGCGTCGATATTATCCAGCGCGTTTCTCAGTCCTTCCAGTATATGGGCCCTGGCCTTGGCCTGTTTCAGGTCATAGCGGGAGCGCCGCGTGATTACCTGTTGGCGGAAATCTACGAAACTCTGCAGCGCTTCCCTCAGGCTGATTACCCTCGGTTGCCCGTCCACCAGGGCCAGCATATTGACGAAGAAGGAGGACTGCATGGAGGTATATTTATAAAGGTTATTGAGCACCTGCTGCGACTGGGCTTCCTTTTTCAGTTCGATGACGATGCGCATTCCCTGGCGGTCGGACTCGTCACGCAGGTCGCTGATGCCCTCGATTTTCTTGTTCCTGACCAGTTCGGCGATATTCTCGACGAGGGCCGCCTTGTTCGTCTGGTAGGGAAGCTCGTTGACGACAATCTGACGTCGGCCGCCCGCGGTGGGGCTGCTGATATGGGCTTTGGCCCGGACCACCAGTTTGCCGTGCCCGGTAGTATAAGCATTCATGATGCCTTCCCGCCCCTGGATAATGCCAGCTGTGGGGAAGTCCGGACCTTTAACGAATTTGCAGAGTTCCTCGATGGTGACTTTGGGATTATCGATGAGGCAGGTAATGGCATCGCAGACCTCGCCCAGGTTATGCGGAGGGATATTGGTGGCCATGCCCACGGCGATGCCGGCGCTGCCGTTCAATAGCAGGTTGGGTAGCCTGGTGGGTAGCACTACGGGCTCCTGGAGGCTGTCATCGAAGTTAGACATGAAGTCGACGGTGTCCTTGTCGATGTCAACCAGCATCTCTTCCGCTATCTTCGCCAGGCGCGATTCGGTATATCGCATGGCGGCGGGAGGGTCGTTATCGACGCTGCCGAAATTGCCCTGACCGTCGACCAGTGGATAGCGCATCGAGAAGTCCTGCGCCATGCGCACCATGGCATCATAGACCGAGGCATCTCCATGGGGGTGATACTTACCGAGCACCTCACCGACGAGACGGGCACTTTTACGGTGCGGGCCGGTGGGCCGCAGCCCCATGTCGTTCATGGCATAGAGGATGCGCCGGTGCACCGGTTTCAACCCGTCACGCACGTCCGGCAGGGCGCGGGAGACGATGACACTCATCGCGTAATCGAGGTAGGAACCCCTCATTTCATCTTCGATATTTACCGGCTTCACTGTGCCCAAAACCATAAGTAGCTCAACCTCCTATTCATCGTCCGTATCCGTGTCATCATCGACGCCCTCGGACTCCTCGGGCAGTACTTCTATCTCGTCGCCGCCGATTATCGTATAACCGGACTCCTCCTCATCCTCATCCTCCTCCAGTTTCAATATCTTATCACCGACATAGGGGCGGAACTCCTCCATCCCCTTCGGCGGGAAAGACAGTTTCCCGGCCTGGCTCGGGTGCTGGTACGTTTCCCTGATAATGACGGTCATCCAGTCCATGGTGGACTTTACCACGGACGCCGTGTACTGGTTGCCCCCCAGAATAAGCCTGATGAGCCGCTGGGCATACTTAGGGTCGACTATTCCCATATAGGTGCCGCGGCCGTTTTCCACCGCCAGTACGGAGCCGTCAACCTTTAAATACACCCTGTCACCGGCCACCGTTCTGGCGCGGTTCTCTTTGGGCGCCAGTTCAAAGAGGGTAACCACCCCGGTCTTGCCTATTTCCTCAATAAAGTGGTGCGGCTCGACCTTGTCCGTGTCCACTTCGGCGCTGTCCGCCTCTTTAATATCGTTCAGGCGCCGCAGGTTCCTGTTGGCAATAGCGTTGTAGGGGTCCAGCTGCACTGCCCGTTTATAGGCTACCCGGGCCTGCGTATACTGTCCCAGCTCCATACAGGCCCTGCCCAGGCGATTATAAGTATCGACATCATCCGGAAAGCTCTCGATGATTTCTTTATTGATGTCGACGGCCTCCTGCCACCGGGCCTGCATCGCCAGGTCGATAGCCTCCTTGCTGCGCTGCTGTTTGAATCTCAGCAGTCTTTCATCGTCACGCGTCATTTTCTCCCCGGAACTTGCATAATTTTTTGGTAATTTATTCTACACCAATGAGATATGTCATACAAGGGGTTTTGGGACATATAAATGCCCTGTTTGACAAATTGCCCCGACGGCGGATAGAATTTAAATAGGGGCATATGTAAATTCTAAAGGAGATAGGGCTAAAATGCAAGATAAGGTGGAAGAGGTATTAAATAAAGTACGGCCGATTCTGATAAGGGACGGGGGCAACGTGGAACTGGTCGAGGTAATTGACGGCACCGTGAAAGTTAAACTGGTCGGCGCCTGCGCCGGCTGTCCCATGTCAACCATGACACTGAAGAACGGGATTGAACGGATACTGAAGCAGGAAATCCCCGAAGTCAAGGAAGTGGTGGCTGTCTAATAACCCCCCGACACAACCAAATTTAATCTTCTGTTTCCAGCTCGAAGGCGCGGTGCAGGGCACGTACCGCGTCCTTTACTCTGGTTTCCTCGATAATACAGGTTATCCGTATTTCCGAAGTCGTAATAAGCTGGATGTTGATATTTTCTTTATGTAGCGTATCGAACATGCGGGCGGCGTAACCGGGAGCATACTGCATGCCGGTCCCGATGATGCTCACCTTGCCCAGTTTGGAGTCGCTGACACACTCCCTGGCGCCGATAGACCTGGCTATCGGCTCGACGACCGCCATCGCCCCTTTCAACTGGCTTTTCGCTACCGTGAAGGTAAGGTCGGTTATTTTTTCGGTGCTGGCGTTCTGAACGATGGTATCGACACTGATGCCGGCTTCCGCCAGAGGAACAAAGATTCCCGCGGCGATGCCCGGTCGGTCGGGAACACCGACCACGGTTATCTTGGCCACATCAAGGTCCTGGGCTATGCCTCTTACTTTGTTTCGTATTTCCATAGACACCTCTTTGTGAATTAACGTACCGGGGTTTTCATTAAAGCTGGACGCCACCAGAATGGGGACGCTGAACAGTTCACCCAGCTCGACCGCACGGGGATGTATTGCCCGGAACCCGTAGGTCACCATTTCCAGCATTTCCCCGTAGCTTATATCCCGCAGTTTCCGCGCCTCCGGGAGAAGACGCGGGTCGGTAGTATAAATCCCGTCAACATCGGTATATCTTTCGCATTGTTTGGCTTTCAGGCTGGCCGCCAGTGCTACCGCCGTGGTATCCGAACCGCCCCTCCCCAGGGTGGTGATATCCATATCTTCCGTTATGCCCTGGAAACCGGCCACGATGACTATATTACCCCTCTCCAGCTCCCTCACCACGCGTTTGGGGTCTATATTGGTAATCCGGGCCTTGTTGAAAGCAGCATCCGTCCTGATGCCCGCCTGGGCGCCGCTGAGGCTGATGGCCGGGTAGCCCAGGCTGTGTAGCGCCATCGCCAGCAGGGTGCTGGAGACGACCTCCCCGGTGGAGAGCAGGACATCCAGCTCACGCATATCCGGCTGCTCGGCGACCTGATATGCCATCTTGATTAAATCATCGGTGGTATCGCCCATTGCCGAGACGACCACCACCACCTGGTTGCCGGCCTCTTTAGTCCTGACGATGCGCCGGGCGACGTTCTTAATCTTCTCGGCGTCCGCCACCGATGAACCGCCGTATTTCTGCACGATTAAAGCCATATTACGTATATCCTCTATTGCGCAATTACGCAATTACTCGACCGGGCAACCCCTCTTTACCTCCCCGCCAGTCTCCCCATTATTTTATAACCTTCCTCAAGGAAAACGCCAGTTTTGCCGGCCTCGGCCTCGGTGAACCTCCCGGCCCCGTTAGCCTTTATGCCCTTACCCCAGATTAAAAACGGCACCGGGTCGCCGGTGTGGGTGCGCAGCTTAATCGGGGTGGGGTGGTCCGGCATGACCAGCACTCTTAAGTCGCCTCCCCGCCACGCCCGCAGCCGCCCGACTACCTCCGCATCTATTTTCTGGATGGCCTCTATTTTTTCTTCGATCAGACCGCCGTGGGCGGCCTCGTCCGGTGCTTCGATATGGACCGCCACCAGGTCGTATCTCTTCAGAGCCTCGAGAGCGCCCTCTGCCTGGGCGACATTATCGTTATCGGGGCCGTCCGTCACCCCTTTGATATTCAGCACATCCATGCCGGCCATCCTGGCCATGCCCTTCAGCAGGTCCACCCCCGATGTCATGGCGGCATTTAGTCCGTAGACCCTCTTGAAGGCGGGCATTTCAGGAAGCTCACCGCTGCCCCAGAAAAGCCAAGCAGTGGTAACGGGCACATCGCCGCGTTCCCGGCGCGCTACGTTGATTTTATGGCTTCTCAACAGGGTCTCAGAGCGCGCCATGAGGTCGCGCAGCAAGTCGCTGCCCGGCCCTTTCGGCAGAAAATCTGCCACAGGTTTACCTGAAATATCGTGGGGCGGGGTGCAGACAGCTTTAAGCGTATCCTCGTGCCCCTTCATTTTCAAAATATGCCGGTAGCTGACGCCGGGGTAGAAAGTAACGTCGTCGTTGCCGAGTTTTTCGTTAAGAGTGGCGATGATTTCTTTCGCCTCGTCGCTGGGAATATGCCCGGCGCTGTAGTCGAACATCTTACCGTCGCGCACCGCCACCAGGTTGCACCGGAAAACCACCTCCCCCCTGCCGATACCTATGCCCATGCTCAGGGCTTCAATGGAGGCGCGGCCTTTATAGTAAACAGCGGGGTCGTAGCCCAGTACCGACATGCAGGCGCAGGCGCTGCTCGGCTCCATCCCCGGCGGCACGGTGCGCACCAGCCCCGAAAAGCCTTCTAAAGCCATTTCATCCAGATTGGGTGTAACGGCCAACTCCAGGCAGGTCTTTCCCCCGTGCTCCGGCAGGGGCAGGCCGGCGGCCCCATCGATTATCAGGACAAGGTATTTCATATAATTTCCGTCTCCAGTTTACAACGGAGGCTTAATACGCCTATAATAGTTCTGGCGGGGCGTAGCGCAGACTGGTTAGCGCGCAGCGTTCGGGACGCTGAGGTCGGTGGTTCAAATCCACTCGCCCCGACCACCTTACAGTCCCTTGTAGGTATCTTCGCGACGGCGCGTGATTCTAACGACTTCAACCAATCTTTGCTTTTCCTCAATGCGATAGATAATTCTAAAACGCCCGACACGAACTCGCCAGAAGTCTTTAGCCCTGAGTTTAATTGCGCCTCCGGGCCGCTGGTTCTCGGCCAAGGACTGGATACGCAGGAGCAAAGCCGTATAATCACTTTTATTCAACCGCAGAAGCTCTTTTTCAGCCGACGGTTTGACTTCAACTCTGTAACTCACGCTCTTTCGCGTTTTTCCTTCCACCGACGGTCGAGTTCTTCGATGGTGATTGAGCTCTCTGCCGGCTCATTCATGGCTTTCAGAGCTTCTCTCTCATCTTCCTCCAGTTCCAGCATTTCCAACACGGCTTCCCGGATGAGGTTTGCCATCGAAGTCCGCCGTTCGAACGCCATGCGCCTTAACGCTTCATGATGTTCCTCCGCCAGGAAAATTGTAGTGCGTTTTAGACTAGATTTCTTAACGGTTTTCGTCTTAGTAGTCGTCATCTTTATCACCCCTCGGAAAACATAATAACATATAAACACTTATATGTCTATATGTTTCTTCGCCTTCTCCCACAGGGCGTTCTGCTCATCGAAAGATAGTTTATCAAAACTAAGTCCGCGCTGTCGGCACAACTCCTCCATGTAGGCAAAGCGTCTGTAAAACTTACGGCTCGCCTCCCGCAGCGCCGCTTCGGAGTCGATTCCCTGCCACCGGGCGAAATTGACCATGGTAAAGAGCAGGTCGCCGAACTCCTGCGCTTTCTCTTCCCGGCTGCTCGCCTCTTTAATTTCCCTGACCTCTTCGATAAGCTTATCGATTACCCCCTCAATATTTTTCCATTCGAAGCCGACACGTACCGCTCTTCGTGAAATTTCATAGGCGTAGCCCAGGGCCGGCATGTTCTTCGGCACGCCCTCCAGCATTGAAACGCCTTCCTCTCTTTCTTCCCGCTTGAGCTCCTCCCAGTTATGCATCACTTCCTCGGCGTCCTTGACCCTGGTGGTACCGAATATATGCGGGTGGCGACGGACTATCTTGGTCGAGATACTCTCAATCACGTCACCTATCTCGAATTCCCCGTTATCTTTAGCTATCTGCGCATGGAGCGCAATCTGCAGCAGCAGGTCGCCCAGTTCCTCGCAGAGTTTATCCGGGTTCCCCTCGTCGAGCGCCTCCAGCACCTCGTAGCACTCGGACAGCAGGTTCCCCCGCAGCGTGGTATGGGTCTGCTCGCGGTCCCATGGGCAGCCGTCCGGGGCACGCAGACGGGCGATGATTTCCACCAGGGCGTCGAATTTACTTAAATCCTCCGGCAAAGACAATAGCGCCTCCTTAACACTGATTATACAGGCTGAACGTGAGTGGGGCAATACAGAGAGCGAATATTGCGGACTAGCCCGGCAGCACCGCCCCGATGAAGTCCCGCTGCCCCCTCAGGAACTCGGCGGCGGTCATTGCCCGTTTCCCCTCCAGCTGGACCTTAAGCACGCTCAGCATACCCTCGCCCGTGCCGATGCCCAGCCCCGCCTCGTGTCCGGGGAGAGCGGTAACCCGCCCCGTCTCCGCAGCCTCCCCGCCGCGTAGAGCTGCCGCCTCTAAAATTTTAAGCTGTCTTCCCCGCCAGGTTGTATAGCACCCCGGCCAGGGGTAAAAGGCCCGCACCCGGCGCCAGATTTCCACCGCCGGCAGCCTCCAGTCTATCTCCCCGTCCTCCTTGGTAATCTGGCTGAAATAGGTAGCCTCGTCCTCGTTCTGGGGGCTGGGGGTAATTTCGCCGCGCCGCCAGCCGCTCAAAGCTTCCAGCAGCAGGTAGGCCCCCACCAGAGACAGCTTGTCCGTGAGGCTGCCGGTATTATCCTGAGACGATACGGGAATCGCCGCTCGAGCCAGAACCGGGCCGGTGTCCAGCTTCTTCCTGACAAGCTGTATGCTGACGCCCGTAAATTCATCCCCCGCCAGTATGGCCGCCGCCACCGGCGAGGCCCCGCGGTGCCTGGGCAGCAGGGAAAAATGGACGTTAACGCACTGGTACGGCGGAACGTCCAGGACCGACTGTGGTAAAATCTGCCCGAAGGCGCACACCACGATTACATCGGGTTTGAATGCGGCCAACTGCGCCACCGCCCCGACCGACCGGAAGCCGTCCGGCTGGAGCACCGGCAGTCCCCGCTTTACGGCCGCCTCTTTCACCGGCGGCGCGACCAGGGCGCGACCCCGGCCGGCGGGTCTATCCGGCTGTGTATAAACGGCGACGACGTCATACCCGTTGATGACAAGGCGTTCCAGAGAGGTGACGGCAAATTCGGGCGAACCCATAAAAACTACGCGCAATTTTAGCCTCCGGACTCATGAAATTGTATCATTTATTAAATTTTTCAACAACCGGACTTTATAGGCTGGCAACCCCTGAAAACCAGCAATAAAGCCAGTTAATAAGAGGTTGCACACGCAAAAACGGGACAGAAATGGCTGGTTGCCGTCCCCAAAAAATTTGCTACGGGGGGGTCCCCGGTAGTATGCTAGGTGGTGTTGATCATTTAATCATTGATTAACTTTTAAGCTCCACAGAACCCGCCGAAATGGGCGGGATGTCCAGATAAATCGCAAAGCAGGGTGATCTTTTGCCTTTGACAGGAAAGGGGGGTATTTTTTACCTGCGCCGGGAGTTTATGCAGGTTTATAAGGTATGGAACTAACTCGTTGCCGGACGCCTCAGGAAATATGGGAAACTGCCCTGGGTGAACTTCAGGTCCAGGTCAGCAAGCCGAACTACCGGACCTGGTTCAGCAAAACCACCGGCTTGAGCTACCAGGACAACCAGTTCGTCATCGGTGTCCCCAATACGTTCGCCGCCGAATACCTGGATAAGAACCAGCGCTCACTCATCGAAAAAGCCCTCATCGGGCTCACCTCCCCCGACGTGCAGGTGCTATTCCAGGTTAACGGCAAGCCCCATCACCACGTCAACAGCGCCTCCGAGCCTGTCATGCCCCCACCCCCGCCTTCCCGCACCAGACTAAATCCCCGCTATACCTTCGATTCGTTTATCGAAGGCAGCAGCAACCGTATGGCCCGTGCCGCCGCGCTGTCCGTAGCCCAGAACCCGGGACACAGCTACAATCCCCTGTTCATCTACGGCGGGGCCGGGCTCGGCAAAACTCACCTGATCCACGCTATCGGGCAGGCAGCCGCGGCCAACCACATCAACGTTATTTGCACCAGCGCCGAGCAGTTCACCAACGAATTCGTCAGCGCCCTGCGCGAGAAGACCACCGAGGAGTTCCGCAACAAGTACCGCAGCATCGGCATGCTGCTTGTCGACGATATCCATTTCATCGGCGGCAAGGAGCAGACCGAGGAAAGTTTCTTCCACACCTTCAACGAACTGCACAACACCAACCGGCAAATCGTTATCACCAGCGACTGCCCCCCCAAGTCGATGCCGCTGCTGGAAGAGCGGCTGCGCTCGCGCTTCGAATGGGGCCTTATCGTCGACATACAGCCGCCGGACAATGAAACGCGCCTGGCTATCCTCCAGTCGAAAGCCCGGCAACAGGGCGTGGACGTTGCGTCGGAAGTGTTAGAGTTGATTGCCCGTGAAGCGCCGCGAAATATACGGGTGCTGGAAGGCTCTCTCAACCGGGTGGTCGCCTTTGCCAAGCTGCTGAGGGTCGCCCCGACCTTAGACATTGCCGCCAAGGCCCTTGAGGATGTTGCCAGTAAAGAGTACCTTGCGGACGCTATCACCCCATGCTCGATTGTACAGGCCGTGTCCGAATGTTTCCAACTGCCCATGGAGGAACTGCTGGGACGGAAGAGGGACAAGGACACCGCACTGGCCCGCCGGCTGGCCATGTACCTTATCCGTCAGGAAACCAACTGCTCCCTCGCCCAAATCGGCCAGGAGCTCGGCAACCGGGATGCCGCCTCGGTAACCACCGCCTGTAAGAAGATAGCCAGCGATATCAGTGAAAGTCCCTTTCTAAAACGCAAAATCCGCGACATACAGCGACAGCTCCACTCCAAACTAGGCCCCAGGAACCTTTCCTGATCAACCGTATTGCTTCTATTATTCCAGGCGTCGCATCGCTCACACAATATTTTTCTTTTTAACTTTTGCATTGATTTTTACATTTTATTGGCAATTTTTGTGATCTTTTTGTGGTTTTATTGGGGCAGTCTTTTATCTGTCACCATCTTAACCAGGGAAAGCGGTGATATAAAGTCCAACTTTTCCTTCTTTCCTTATTACTGGTTCTGTTAATATAGAATATAGTTCTTATGAGATGTTGTATAATCATAAATATTAAGTTGATTTGTTTTTGAAATGTTTGACAAGGCAGAGATAATAGTCAGGGCAGGTGATGGAGGTAACGGCGTCGTCGGGTTCAGGCGCGAGAAGTTCGTGCCCTTTGGAGGCCCTGACGGCGGCGATGGTGGTACCGGTGGGAATGTCGTGGTTAGGGCCGATGAGTCCGTGGATAGCCTGCGCCAGTACCGGCAAAAAAGGACTTACCGTGCCGAAAGCGGCAGGAGCGGCGAAGGGAGTCGGAAGCACGGCAGGAACGGGGAAGGCCTCATCCTGGCCGTGCCGCCGGGTACGATTGTAACGGCGGTATCAGAAGACGGGATCAATCTCTTCCTCGCCGACCTTGAGAAGCCGGGGGATGAGGTAATAGTAGCCAGGGGTGGCAAAGGAGGCTGGGGGAATAAGCATTTTACTTCCTCGACCAACCAGGCGCCGCACATTGCCCAGAGGGGAGAGACCGGGGAGGAGCAGACAATCCGGCTGGAGATGAGGCTTATTGCGGACGTCGGTATTATCGGCTACCCCAACGCCGGTAAATCTACCCTGCTG
>DATLAD010000187.1:0-7843 GCA_035527575.1 Dehalococcoidales bacterium | reverse complement strand
TTCATACATATTCATAGGGACGCCGCTCCACAGCTGGAACTCGGCGCGCTCGATGCCGGCCATCTGCCCGTAATATCTTTCGTTCCTCTCCAGGACGAGCAGGTTCTCCTCCTGCCACTCCTTGAGTTTAAACGGCCCGGTGCCGTTCGGCGTCCGCCACCATTCGCCTCCCCCGGCGACGTTGGCCCTGTCCACGATAAAAGCCGTGGGATAGGTGAGCCTGGACAGGAAATAGGACTTGGGAGCATCTATGGTGACCTGGAGCTCATAATCATTAACGACCTTAACGCCGCTGATTTCCTTAGTTCTACCCTCGACGACATCCCTCACCCCGACAATGTCCCCGAGATAGGTGCCGGCTACATTCGAGCCCGTAGCCGGGTCGCAGGCACGTTCCCAGGAGTACTTGAAGTCGGCGGCGGTAACCCCGCGCCCATCCTGAAACACGACATCCTTACGCAGGTAGAACGTATACGTGCGGCCGTCTCCGCTCACTTCCCACCTCTCGGCGATATCCGGTGCCGGTTCCATGTCATCATCGAAACGCACCAGCCCGCTGTAAATCTGGGCGATATAATCGTGGGAGGTCATCTCCGCCGATACCGCCGGGTCGAGCGTTATGGGGTCGATGCCATACAGCTTAAGGACGCCGCTTCCAACGACGGCGGGAGTGGGCTGCTTCGTCTGGCAACCCGCCAGCGGCAGAGCGCACAGCAACACAATTGTCAGAAGCGCGAATAAGACTCTTTTCATGGTTAAGCCCTAAATTATCCCCCTGGCACAATATAACACAAAATAGCTTCAAATGCACGATATACACGCTACGGGCACAAGTATTATAATCTAATCTGGAAATGAGGTGATTGTATATATGTTCGGTTCTTTATGGTCCTACCTGAAACGACGCTGGATGAGAATTAAAGGAGCCTTCCCGATATTATGGAAACACTACCTCTACCAGAGCTTCCTGGCAGCAATTGTTGTATTCGTTATTCTGCTCATCCTTACCATAGAAAATGCGGTGGTTATCGCATCGATAGGCGCCACGGCCTTTATTATATTCACCATGCCCCGCAACATTACTGCCAGGCCAAGGAGGGTTATCGGCGGACACATGGTCGGCCTGCTTTCCGGCTCACTCTGCGCGCTTATTCCCCACTCCTCCACCCTGGCATCCATCAGCGTTTTCGCCCTGGCCGTGGGGATTTCCATCTGCCTGATGGTAGCGCTGGACTTCGAGCACCCGCCGGCCAGCGGCACCGCCCTGGGGGTAGCCATCACCGGCTTTTCTCCCGGCGTAATTATCGCCGTTGTCACCAGCAGCATTGTCCTGTCACTGGCCCACCACTTCTCAAATAAATTCTTAAAAGACCTGACTTAGTCGGGCTCAAACCGGCAGCAACTTTAGCTATCACGCAGGCATGCATCCGTATTGATATTTGACATTTGTCACTATTTATGCTATTTTATAGACTGCTGACATTTTCAAAAGGGGGGACAATATGCTGCCCAGCGAAATGATAATACTGATGGCTACAGTGGTGAATACGAAAACGGGCAATAAACTGCTGACCCGCCCCATGGACATTACCGGTGAATACATCGGCTATCTCTACAACTCCCTGGTGAACTGCGGCTATCTGAGGGGACACCGGTCAACCGGTTACCAGCTTACGGTAATAGGCCGGGAGGCTATTTTCGACTTCATAAGAAAGAACAAGACGATGTCCAAAGACGTGGTATCAAGATTAAAGATGCTGGGTATCGAGATAAGCCCGGAGCAGGAGCAAAAAATAGAAAAACTGGAAAAAGAAGCGATTTAGGCCAGGTAGAGAGACAAAGAACGACTGCCACCCTCCCTCAGAGGATACCGGCACACAGGGAAGATGCCGGCCTGTGTGACCTCCTTTATTATAGTGAGCTATGCATTCAATTCGGGGGGATGCATAGCTCACATTTATTGTCGCTCCTGGATTACGTCCCCGGTATTTTCAATCAATCCCTAACATGGGTGCGTAAATCGCATCTTCGGCTTCCGGCGGCAGGACGATAGATACCGGTTGATTATAGTTCTTGGCCAGCATACTGATGGTAATGTCCATGGTGATTTCTCCTTCCCCTTCTGCCTCACCCACTGCCTCGGGGGTTATCACCATTAACGTCGCTATGTCTGCTTTAGTCAAAAAAGATGTATTTTTATCTATCCATTGTTTCACCGAGAAACTGCGGAACATATCTTTAATATTTTCTACCGGGATATCGGGAATTTCTTCGCCGGACATTATCATCTGCTCCATCATCAGGTCCCAGAGCTGGTCCATGCTTGGCGTAATCTGAAGCACATAGCAGTCCTTACCGTCGACGACCTCAATGCCGATGACTTCCACCTGCGCTCCCTTCAACAAATCGACCTGAGACTCGGCGTAGGACATTTCATCCCAGAACTTCTCTTCCGTATCTGTTTTCGTCCATATAGGCCCCATCAAAGGCATATCCATCATCGTATATGTCATGTCGTCGAAAATGTACATTTTTATGGCTATATTCATTGGCTCTTCTTCAGGGCCGGCCATGTACATGTTCATGTCTATCTTCATCTGGCTTTTTACGATGTCAATTACGCCGTTGACAGCCATTGTCATATTCACTTCTATCGGCGTTCCATCGGCCTCGCCGGTCATATCCATCCTCATGTCCATATTTACTTCGTACGTTTCCACACTGTCCATAGTTTTTGTAACTTCGTTGACTACGTCCTCTGCGGAGGGCAATTTTACCTTGCATGCTGCAAATGGAATGCTCAAAGCCATGACCGCGACTATCATGAAAAACACTGCTAAAACCTTCCTCATCTTTTCCGTACCCCCTTTCAGTAGATTTTCTGATAAGTGGAGCTTAAGTATATTATTCTAATAGATTGTTGTCAATATGCCATGGTAGCCTGGAATTGCTGCCTCCTTTTCTCTTTCCGGCATTATAAGCAAATAAAATTATTTAAAATTTGAACAAATGAAATCGTTCAACATATAATCATTAAAGGTAAATATAAAATTAAGGAGAAGGCGCATGGTTTCAGAGAAGTATGCCAAGTATTATAAAAGCAAACCCGTTGGAGATTTCACCAAGCTCTACCCCCAGCTCACCGCCCCCTCTTTCCATATCTGGGGCAGGGAGTGGGACTCCGGCTACAGGATGGACTGGTTCTGCGTCACGGAACCTTTCCTGATGATAAACGAGCCCCATACCCACGATTTCGACCAGTTTCTGGCTTTCCAGAACGCCGACGCCACCAGGGTTAACGAGTTTGATGCCGAGGTCTGGCTTTATGTGGGTCCCGAGGGCAAGCAGGAGAAGTTCGTAATCACCGAAACGTGTTTCATACACATTCCTGCCGGCATGGTTCATACCCCGCTGGAGTTCAAGATAATCCGCAAACCCATCGTCTTTATGGATATCGCACTGACGACCCAGTACGTGCGCAAACCGGAAGACCAGTCAAAACCGATAATGCGGGAAGAACACTAGCGGACAAATTGTCTCCAGGACTTGAACGGCGGCAAATCAGGAGCGTGAAGAGCGTATTAGAAAAGGCCTTCTCTCTTCAGGCTGACATAGCTCTTCCCGCCGATGATGATATGGTCCAGGACATCTATGCCCACAATCTCCCCCGCCTCGGCCAGCCGTTTGGTCAACCGTATATCGTCTTCCGAAGCTTCGGTATCCCCGGAAGGGTGGTTATGGACGAAGATTACCGCGGCGGCGCTGGCGGATATCGCCTCTTTGAATACCTCCCTGGGGTGAACGATACTGCTGTCCAGGCTGCCGACCGATATTTCCGCTACCCTTATCAACTGGTTCCTGGTATCGAGCAGTAACGCCAGAAAATACTCTTTCTTCTTTCCTTTCAGTCTCCCCTGTACCAGCCCGGACACATCTTCGGGCGTCTTTACCAGCGTCTTGCCCGCCGATTCCGAGTATCCCTCTACCCGGTTGGCCAGTTCTACGGCTGCTATTATCTGCGAGGCCTTGGCGATGCCGATGCCCCGTACCTGGGACAGTTCCTCGAGCGATGCTCCGGCAATCCCCTTGATCCCCCCGAACTGGCCGAGCAGCCTCTGGGCGGTCACCATCACCGATTCCCCCGCGATGCCCCTCCCCAGTATCAATGCCAGTATTTCCTGTGCGGATAGAGCTTCCACACCCAGCCTCTGCAACCTCTCACGGGGCCTTTCGGCTACGGGTAAATCATGAATGGTCATCGAATCGTATTTAATCTGACGCGCCTTTTCCATGCCAGCCCAGTCTAGCACTAAGAGGATAAATATGGCAAGCTATTCCGGGCGATATCTCTGTCTCCATTTTATAATGGCTTTCCCTGCCACCTCTCCAGCCCTTCAATTATCTTTTCCCACCCAGGCCGCCCGGTATCATCTGCCGCTTATCCCGTAGAATATCCCCTCCACCCCCATGTCATTGCGAGCGGAGCGAAGCAATCTCTATTAACAGCCTTTGTGATGTATCGCCTTTCCCTGAAAAATACTCCCATCTCAAAATAGGGGAGTGCGCAGCGAGAGGGACGCCAGCCCCTCTCAAAAACTTCTTCCCCTCTCCAAACAGAAATATCAAGGCCAGTTACCTAATCTCGCTGTTCGGCAGGGGAACAAGGGGGTGAGGCTAAGATGGGGTGAGGCTAAGACACCCTACGGCAAGGCAGAACAGAACTAACCATAAGTCCTGAGGGCAGGTACTTGGTAAAAACCACCAGTTAATTTGATGGTACATTATTTGCAGAATCAGGGTTGACCAGATTCAAAAAAATCCTGCCAGCGAATATCATCAAAAGAGGTTAGGCGAATCGCTCAACGACCAAACTAACCCCGGGAAAAAGGAGAAAAATGCTCTGTGTAGTCCGGCCTAAAGCCTGTAAAAGATGCGGGGGTGACCTTTCGCTGGAATGCGATATTTACGGTGTCTATATCGAATGCATTCAGTGCGGCGCCACCTGGAACCAGAAAGACGTCACGCTCGCTAAAATTTATGATGCTGTAAAAGCACTGAAAGCCAGACCGATAGCGCCTGGCCGGCCGCCAGAGCTGACCTCAACGGACCGCCGCAGCCTCTAAAGAAGCCCTCCACCGGGTGTTTAACCCGTCCATATCGAATCCGTAGACCCTCTCCAGGGCCTCGTCATATCCGGCGCCCTGTTTGAACGTATTGAGCAGTTCGAACATCTTTTCCCGTCCGTAATTATCTATGAGATATTCCACCAGCTTGTAGCTCTCGGCATAAGCCAGAAAAGACTCATCGGCGTAGGCGGAAAACGGGCTGGCCAGGCTGCGCACCGAGATAAGGCTATTCTCGCTCCGGGCTTTAGCCAGAGCATTTGTAAAACCGGATTCCAGTTCACCCTCGGATGTCATCGCCAGCCCCTCGTCGAGCCAGGTGGGTAAATCGCTATAAGGATTAAAGATAACCTGGTGTATCACCAGATGCGTCAGCTCGTGGGAGATTACCCGCTTGCCCCATTCTAAATCGCTCGAATTGGGCGATATGCCGATGGCAATGATGCCGTAACGCGTAAAGGCGACACCCCCCGTCCACTCCTGGGGGTAAATCATGGACCCCCTCAGGTCCGTAGAATTGGCATAGATATAGAAACTCACCGGGCTTTCCAGCTCGGCCCCGGTATTTTCCGCCAGACGCGACAGCACCACCTGCGCCGCGTCCATGAGCTCACCGGCAAAGGTATCATTACCCTGATACCAGTAAAGCGTAACGTTACCCTCGGTGATACGCCTCCAGTCGTAACGATCGTCCTCTATGTTAATCCTGGCCGGTTCCGTCCTCAACTTTCCACTGCTTGCGTCGGTTACCTGCCACCAGTAGTCCACGCTCGACCCCGGCGGCAGCCCGCCCGTCTTTCTCATATCCCAGACCCATTGCGTCGTCACCGCTTTCGAAGGCGTAAACCCTATATATATCTCGCTGAATATCTGGACGTGTTCCATGCGCTCGACCACGTAGCACAGGCGAATATCGGTAATATTGACGTCGCTCACGGCGGATATGTTGAAGATGAGCCTCATGGGAAAGTCCATCTCCGCCGAGCTGTTTGTCACGGCCAGCCCGCTGCCGGCCTGAACCAGGCCGGGGCTGAATAATCCGGACAGCAGACAGATTAACAGGACTATTAAGGAAATTTTCTTTCTCATTCTTCCTTCCCCATCGAATCACGCAGGTACGCATCGATAAAGCCGTCCAGCTCCCCGTCCAGCACGGCCTCGGTATTGCTCGTCTCGTAGTCGGTGCGGTGGTCCTTGACCATCCGGTACGGGTGCAGAACGTAGCTCCTGATTTGGTTGCCCCACCCCGCCTCTATCCTCTTCCCCTTCAGTCTGGCTTTCTCCTCCTCCCTCTTTTCCAGTTCCTTTTCCAGGAGGCGCGCCCGGAGTATCTTGAGGGCAAACTCCTTGTTCATATGCTGGGAGCGCTCGCTCTGGCAGGTCACCACCATCCCGGACGGCAGGTGCGTTACCCGTACGGCGCTGCTCGTTTTCTGCATGTGCTGGCCGCCGGGCCCGCTGGAGCGAAACGTATCAATCTTTAAATCATCGGGGCCAATATCCAGGTCGATATCCTCCTCGGCCTCGGGCATCACTTCCACCAGGGCGAACGAGGTATGCCGGGCGTGGTCGGCATCAAAGGGAGAGAGACGTACCAGACGGTGGACGCCGTGCTCCGACTTCAGATAGCCTAAGGCGTATTCACCGTTTACGGCGATGACCGTGCTCTTTACCCCCGCCTCATCCCCCGGCGAGGTGTCCAGCACCTCCGTCTCGAAGCCGCGGCGTTCCGCCCAGCGCAGGTACATCCTCATCAGCATCTCCGCCCAGTCCTGCGACTCGGTGCCCCCCGCCCCTGCATGGATGGCCAGGATGGCATTCCGTGCGTCGTACTCGCCGCTGAGAGACAACTGAAACTCAAGCTCATCGATTTGAGAAGCCATCTCATCCAGCTCTTTTTCTATCCCGGTTTGCAGCGATTCGTCTCCCTCCGATATTGCCATCAGCTCGGCGATATCCGCCAGCTTTTTCTCTAACCCCCGCCACTCCTGCGCCACCCGGCTCTTCCCCGCCAGCCGGCGCATGACGCTCTGGGCATTGGCCTGGTCGAGCCAGAAATCAGGCTGAGCGGACTGCTTCTCTAACTCAGCGACTTCTTTTTCTTTACCGGCTACATCAAAGATGCTCCAGGGCCAGGGACACTCTGGCCTGTAAATCTTCTAACTTGTCATGTAATTCCTGCATCTTGCCTCGCTTTATTAGACTAAACTTTTCACATCCGTCTTCAGATTACCCCCCGCCGCCTGGTGGGCCAGACGCGTCGGTTCCGGCAGGCGGTAGCCCCGGCAGCATTCCAGCACCCGGCGAATCGCCGTGGATAAATCTACCTTGTGGCCGATGGATACATATACCGGCTTAACGCCTGTCCTGGTGCGTACGGCAGCCCCGATTACCTCCCCGTTATCTAAAAGCTCGGCGTAGCTGCCCGCTTCATTACCCGGCTCTTCGTGGCTGCCGCATAACCTCGACTTGGCGCAGCCGATGGTTGGTATATCCAGGAAAAGCCCCAGGTGGGATGCCAGCCCCATGCGCCGCGGGTGGGCTATCCCCTGCCCGTCCACCATGAGAAGGTCGGGCGTGACCGTGAGCTCTTCACAGGCCGCCAGTATCAGCGGCGCCTCCCGGAAAGACAGCAGCCCCGGCACGTAAGGGAACTCTATCCGGTCGGTCACAATCCTCGTTTCTACGAGCTCAAACTCAGGATAGCTCAAAACGACCAC
>DATLAD010000186.1:0-5668 GCA_035527575.1 Dehalococcoidales bacterium | reverse complement strand
TACATTGCACCAAAATTCAAAATAAATAGAGACAAGGACCGCTGTATCCAGTGTCAGGTCTGTGTCAATCAGTGCAGCTTTAACACGCATTACTACGATGCCGAAGACGACGAAGTAAGAAGCCTCGAAGAAAACTGCGTCGGCTGCCAGCGCTGCGTGCTATTCTGCCCTACCAAGGCATTGACCGTGAATTATGCCCCGCCGGACTACCGCGGCAACTATAACTGGCGTCCCGAGATCATTGAGGACATTAACAAGCAGGCGGAGACCGGGGGCGTGCTGTTGACCGGCATGGGCGATGACAAAGGCCAGCGCATCTACTGGGACCACCTGCTACTCAATGCCAGCCAGGTGACCAATCCCTCCATCGACCCCCTGCGCGAGCCGATGGAGCTGGCCACTTACCTGGGGCGTAAACCCGACCGACTGGAAATCGAACCGGACTCGTTCAAATTAAAAACGAAGTTGGAGCCATTGGTCAAGCTGGAGGTGCCGGTCATGTTCGCCGCCATGTCCTACGGCGCGGTAAGCCTCAACGTGCATGAATCCCTCGCCCGGGCGGCCACCGAGATGGGCACACTGTGGAACACCGGCGAAGGCGGACTTCACCCCAGTCTGTATAAATACGGAAACAACACTATCGTTCAGGTCGCATCGGGACGTTTCGGCGTTCATTCCGATTACCTCGATGCGGCCAGAGTAGTCGAAATAAAGATCGGCCAGGGAGCCAAGCCGGGCATCGGCGGGCACCTGCCCGGAGAGAAAGTGAGCGCAGACGTATCGCTGACGCGGATGATTCCCGAAGGCACCGATGCCATCTCGCCGGCGCCCCAGCATGATATCTACTCCATCGAGGACCTGGCGCAGCTTATCTACGCCCTGAAGGAAGCGACCAACTATACCAAGCCGATATCGGTAAAGATTGCCGCCGTCCATAATGCCGCCGCCATCGCCAGCGGCATCGTCAGGGGCGGCGCCGATATCGTCGTCCTCGACGGGCTGCGCGGAGCTACCGGCGCCGCGCCCAAGGTCATCCGCGATAACGTCGGTATTCCCATCGAACTGGCCCTGGCCTCGGTGGACAGTCGATTGAGGCAGGAAGGCATACGCAATCAGGCCTCCATCGTGGTCTCGGGCGGCATTAGGAACAGCGGCGACGTGGCCAAGGCAATCGCCCTCGGTGCCGACGCTGTGTACATCGGGACAGCCGCCCTCGTTGCGCTGGGCTGCCATGTCTGCCAGCAGTGCCACACCGGCAAATGCGCCTGGGGCATCTGCACCACCGACCTTCGCCTGACCAAGAGAATCAACCCCGAAATCGGCGCCCGCCGGGCGGCTAACCTGCTCCGCGGCTGGAGCCTCGAGCTTAAAGATATCCTCGGCGGACTCGGCGTTAACGCCCTGGAGAGCCTGCGCGGGAACCGCCTGCATCTCAGGGGTATCGGCCTGACCGATACCGAACTCGAAATTCTGGGTGTAAGAATGGCAGGAAGCTAGCATGACAGATATCGAGGATTCCGTAGCTAATGTTGACGCCAGCGGCGTTTATTACCGGGAGCTCAATTCCAGGCTCAGGGACATTGTCGACAACGGTAGCCGGAAGATTGAACTGCGTAACGTTTACGGGCAGAGATACATCGGCACCGACCTGGATAAACCGGTAGAGATTGAGATTTTCGGCACGCCGGGCAACGACCTCGGGGCCTTCATGAACGGACCGAGGATTATCGTCCGCGGCAACGCCCAGGACGGCTGCGGCAATACCATGAACGAAGGAGAGATAATCGTTCACGGACATGCCGGGGATACGGTCGGTCTATCGGCCAGGGGTGGTAAAATTTACGTCCGTGAAGACGTTGGCTACCGCGCCGGTATCCACATGAAGGAGTACCGGGACAAGAAGCCGGTGGTTATCATCGGCGGAACCGCCCAGGACTTCCTCGGCGAGTACATGGCCGGGGGCATCCTGATTCTCCTCGGCCTGAACCTCGACGAAGGGAAAAGCCACAGGGCCAGGTTCATCGGCACCGGCATGCACGGCGGCGTTATCTATGTACGGGGAAATGTTGCGGACTACCAGCTGGGCAAGGAAGTGGGCGTCGCCGACCTGAAAGAAACTGACTATGACGCTCTCCGTAAGTATGTCGGTGAGTTTGCCGGCCATTTCAACTATAATGCGGATGACATACTGGCGCATAAGTTTATAAAACTGTTCCCGCGCTGGCTCCGACCTTACGGGAGGCTTTACGCCTATTAATGCTGACGGAGTTGTGGCATGACACGCGTTTTAATAATCGCGCGGGATAACGAGACGAAGTCAGAGCTCCGCAAGGGCCTGGCCCGTTATAATCTTGCCTGCTCCTTTACCTCCTACAGCAACGGGGTGCGGGAGGCAGTAACCAGCGGGAAACCCGATATTATCCTCTTTGAAATGGACGAAAACCCGCCTGCTCCCGAAATATGGGAACTTACCAGGAGGGTGAAAAAAGGCGGAAACCTGCCGGTGATAGCTCTCATTCCGGGAGAGATTCCGGATAATCTCGACCGCCTCCCCGATATCGACGACTTCGTTGCCGGTCCTTACGATTCCAGAGAGCTGATTTTAAGGATAAACCGGCTCCTCCGGAGAACCGAAAATACAGAGAGCCAAGAGCAAATAAAGTGTGACGGCCTGACGATAGACCTCGCCACCTGCGAGGTGACGGTAGAAGGCGAAATAGTCGAACTGACCTTTAAAGAATACGAGCTCCTCAAGCTGCTGGCAGGCAACCCGGGACGTGTCTACACCCGTGAAGCCCTGCTGGATAAACTCTGGGGCTACGACTACTTCGGCGGCGACCGCACCGTGGACGTGCACGTACGCCGACTCCGCAGTAAAATCGAAGACGCCAATCATACCTATATCGAAACGGTGAGAAACATCGGCTACCGTTTCATCAAAACCCCATAGCCAATCCCCGGCATGTAACACAAATTTAACCCGCCTGTAATATATTCGTAATATTCACCCGCTAAAATGAAGACATCTGTATCATCATATGGTGCGAGTATGCCACATGTAAAAAATTAATGACAAAAGACGAAATAAGATTTAGAATAACATTAATATCAGGAGGGAACAATGACAATGAGAAGTAGAGAAGAGGCCAAGGAATATGTGCTGAAGATGGCCAAGGAGCACGACGTTAAGTTCATCAGGCTATGGTTCACCGACATCCTGGGTATACTCAAGAGCTTTGCCATAACCGTGGAGGAACTCGAAGGGGCACTGGAGGAGGGCATGGGCTTTGACGGGTCTTCGATTCAGGGATTTGCCCGCATCGACGAAAGCGACATGGTGGCGATGCCCGACCCGGATACTTTCAAACTATTGCCCTGGCGGCCGCGTGAGCACCGCGCCGTATCCCGTATGTTCTGCGATATCCTGAAACCCGGCGGACAGCCCTTTGAAGGCGACCCCAGGTTTGTCCTGAAGAGGAACCTGAAAAAGGCCGCCGACCTGGGTTATACCTATTACGTGGGCCCGGAGCTCGAGTACTTTTATTTCAAGAGGGACGATAACAACCCAAACTCTTACACTACCGAGGTGCTTGACCAGGGCGGCTATTTCGACCTGACCCCCCGGGATGCCGCTGTAGATATGAGGAAGGATACGGTGCTCACCTTAGAGGAGATGGGCATCGGCGTCGAGTACTCTCATCACGAGGTGGCTCCCAGCCAGCATGAGATAGACATGCGGTACACCGATGCCCTGACCATGGCTGATAATGTAATGACCTACCGCCTGGTGGTAAAAGAGGTTGCCCTGAGACACGGAGCTAACGCCACCTTCATGCCCAAGCCTATCTACGGTATCAACGGCAGCGGCATGCACGTACACCAGTCGCTATTCAGGGGCGATAAAAATGCGTTTTTCGACGCCAAAGACCCTTATCATTTATCCAAAGAAGCCAGGCACTATATTGCCGGACTGTTGAAGCACGCACCCGAGATTACCGCCGTCTGCAACCAGTGGGTCAACTCCTACAAGCGGCTGGTGCCCGGCTATGAAGCCCCGGTATACCTGTCCTGGGCGCGGCGGAATCGCTCCGACCTCGTCCGAGTGCCCGAGTACCGGCCCGGCCGGGAAAAAGCTACCAGGATAGAATTCCGCTCCCCCGACCCCGCCTGCAATCCGTACCTTTGTTTCAGTGTGATGCTGGCTGCCGGACTGGAGGGCATTAAGAACAACTACGAAATCCCTGCCCCGATAGAAGAAAATGTCTACGAGATGTCCGCTGTAGAAAGGGCGGAACGGGGCATCGGCACCCTGCCCGCCAGCCTGCTGGAAGCGATACTGCTGACGGAAAACAGCAAAATCGTGCGGGAGGCGCTCGGCGAGCACGTTTTTGAGGCTTTCATCGAGAACAAGAAAATAGAGTGGAACGAATATCGCAGTCAGGTAACCGAATACGAGCTTAAGAAATACCTGCCGATACTGTAAGGGGAGGCCGCCTCAGATGGTCCAGCCTATCGGTGCCGATGCCGAAAACAAGTTAGTAGCCATTCTTAAAGTGCTGAGTGAATCCTCGGAGCCGCTCGGTTCGATTACCATCGCCCGCCTCCTTGAGCGTGATGGGGTCTTCCTGAGCGAGAGGGGGGTACGGTATCACCTGAGAATTGCCGACGAACGCGGTTTCACCCAGCCCGGCGGCAGGGACGGCCGGACGATTACTCCCCTGGGCAGGCAGGAGGTCAAGGAGGCGCTGGCGCCCCGGCAGCTTGGTTTCGTGCGTGATAAGCTGGAGCTGCTGGCCTACCAGACCACCTTCGACCCCGAAAAACGCACCGGGCAGCTGGCGATAAATACCTCGATTATCGACAAGGACGGGTTTAAAAAGGCGTTGACGGCCATGAAAGACGCCTTCAAGGCCGGATTCTGTGTCAGCGAACTGGTGGCCACAGCTGCCGAAGGAGCGAAACTCGGCGCCGTGGTCGTGCCCGAGGGTAAAATCGGCTTCGCCACCATCTGCGGCGCTTCCATCAACGGTATCCTTCTCAAGGCCGGGGTACCCACGGAGTTCCGGTTCGGCGGCGTGCTGGAAATCCGGGATTACAGGCCGAGGCGCTTCGTGGCGATAACCGAATACGCCGGCACTTCCACCGACCCCTCCGAGCAGTTTATCCAGGCGAAAATGACCAGCGTGGGGCTGGCCTCTACTACGGGGAGCGGCAAAATTCTGGGAGCGTTCCGCACCATACCGGCGCCGGCCCGGGAAGTCGTCGAGGAGAAGACAGCCAGGCTCAAGGAGGTCGGCATCGGCGGGATTTACGCCCTGGGTCATACCAGCGAGCCGCTCTGCCAGATTCCCGTCGCTTTAAACAGGGTCGGCGTTATCCAGCTCGGCGGATTGAATCCGGTGGCGGCGGCCGTCGAGGCCGGAGTTGAAATTGAAAATATCGCCGAAAGCGGGCTGATAGATTTCGAGCGGTTGCACAGTTTCCGGGAGCTATAACGTTGACGCGAGAAACCGTTACTCTTTCGTTTTCTTTACGTAGACCCTGATTTCGCCGCCGTCTTCCTCCACTCCCAGGAACTCGTTCCCGGTGGTCTGGCACCATGCCGGCATGTCCTGCTTGATGCCTTTATCGTCGGCTACCACCTCCAGGACTTCAGCTTTCTTAAGCT
>DATLAD010000185.1:0-5356 GCA_035527575.1 Dehalococcoidales bacterium | reverse complement strand
TGTCGCCGGTCTGGTGCAGGTGGTAGTCTGGCTTATCTCACTGCCGCTCCTGTTGAACCTGGCCTCATCCGCTTTCGGCGGTTTTTTCAGCACGATACAAATACCGGGCAACTTCATCGTTCTGGGGATAGTCTATTTCATCCTGGGTTACTTATTGTTTGCCGCTCTTTCGGCGGGTGTCGGCGCTATCAGCCCCAATGCCCGTGAAGGACAGCAACTGTCTCTGATTTATTCAATGTTTGCCATCGTACCCCTCTGGTTCTCATCTTTACTGATGATATTCCCCAAGAGCTGGATATGGACGGTTTTGTCCATTTTCCCCATCACGGCTCCCGTGGAAGCGATGCTGCGACTGGGCGTCAGTGATATTCCTGCCTGGGAACTGGCTACCAGTATCGTGGTACTGGCACTCTCTATCGTCGGGGTATTATTTATATCCATCAAGGTTTTCAGAATTTACCTGTTGATGTATGGAAAAAGACCCGGCTTGGGGGAAATTATCCGCGCTCTCAGGAGCGGATAGCTCGGTCAAGCGTTACGGTTCTACCAGTCATGTTGCATTTTCCCGTTATAGTTGTAATAGCCCGCTGGTTTTGCTATTGTTTTTAAGTATAGAGATGTAATCAAGTGGAGAAAGAATAAATGCACGATATGCATGAGACAGGCGGCATAACCGACAGGCTAATCGAGAAGGGATACCGGCTGACTCCCCAGCGGTTGATGGTTATCTCGGCGATGGAGAGCAGCCGCGACCATATCAGCGTCGAGGAAATTTATGCCCAGGTGGCGGCAAAGTACCCCAATGTCAATATCTCGACCGTCTACCGTACGCTGGAGTTGTTAAAACGACTCGGCATGGTGTATGAGATTGACCTGGGGGAGGGGCGTATCCGCTATCACGCCGAGGGAAGCGGGCACCACCATCACCTGGTCTGCCAGAACTGTAATAAAGTCATCGATATTGATGAATCGACACTGTCTTCTCTTAAAAATATTTTATCTCGCGATTATAACTTTCAGGCCGAATTGAGGCATGTGGCTATCTTCGGCGTCTGCGAGGGCTGCCGCAGGAAACAGTCCGGTGCGGGAGGCAAGAAGTAATGCCCGGCCGGCGCAGGGATAAATGGGAAAAGGATGTCCTTGAGCCATCCTTAAAGCGTTTCCCGGAACGGCAACCCAGATTCAACCTCACCTCGGGCATTGAGATTCAGCCCTTATATACCGCCGAAGACCTTCAGGGCATCGACCTCGAAGAATCGCCCGGTTATCCGGGGGAGTATCCTTTCGGGCGGGGCATCCAGCCCACCATGTACCGGGGCCGACTCTGGACGATGCGGCAGTATTCCGGCTTCGCCTCGGCGGAAGAATCGAACCGCCGCTACCGCTATCTGCTGGAGCAGGGACAGACCGGACTCAGCATCGCTTTCGACCTGCCCACCCAGATTGGGTACGACTCCGACCATCCCCTGGCCCGCGGCGAAGTGGGCAAGGTGGGCGTGCCCATCGATACGCTGCGCGATATGGAAGTCCTCTTCAAAGATATACCGCTGGACAAAGTAAGCACCTCCATGACCATCAACGCCACCGCCCCGGTGCTGCTGGCCATGTATATCGTCCTGGCCCGAGAGCAGGGCGTCGACCAGAAGCAGCTCGACGGGACTATCCAGAACGACATCCTTAAAGAGTACATCGCCCGGGGCACCTATATTTTTCCTCCCGTCCCATCCATGAGGCTGACCACAGATATCTTCGAGTACTGCAGCCGGGAACTGCCCCGCTGGAACATCATCAGCATCAGCGGCTACCACATCCGCGAAGCGGGGTCGACGGCCGTGCAGGAAATCGCTTTTACCCTGGCCGACGGTATCGCTTATGTCCAGGCAGCCATCGACCGCGGTCTGAACGTCGACGACTTCGCCGGTCGACTTTCCTTCTTTTTCGACGCTCACAACAACCTGCTGGAGGAAGTGGCCAAGTTCCGGGCCGCCCGGATTCTCTGGGCGAAAATAATGAAGGAGAGGTTCGGCGCGAAGAATCCGCGTAGCTGTATGTTGCGGTTTCATACGCAGACCGCCGGCTGTTCTCTGACCGCCCAGCAGCCCTATAACAATATCGTCAGGGTGGCCATCCAGGCGCTGGCCGCCGTGCTCGGCGGCACGCAGTCGCTCCATACCAACTCCTACGACGAGGCTTACGCCACCCCTTCCGAAGAGGCGGTTACCACGGCTTTACGCACGCAGCAGGTCCTGGCTCACGAGAGCGGCGTGGCCGATTCGGTAGACCCGCTCGGGGGGTCGTGGATGGTGGAGAGCCTGACGCGGGATATGACAGAGGCAGCGGAGCGGTATATCGCCAAAATCGATTCTCTCGGCGGTGCCCTGGCGGCCATCGGGAAAGGTTTTCCGCAGCGGGAAATCCAGGAAAGCTCCTACCGTTACCAGAAGGAAGTGGAGGCGGAAGAGAGGGTAATCGTGGGCGTGAACAAATTCGTCACCCCGTATTCGAAGATTACAGGCCTCCTGCGCGTCAATCCCGGAGAAGCCAGGAAGCAGTTAGCCCGGCTGAATAAGGTGAAAAAAGAACGTAATGCCGCCGAAGCGGCGGCGTCTCTGGAAAACCTGAAAAAGGTCGCCCGGAGTTCTGAAAATACCATGCCGTCTTTCATCCGGTGCGTGGAAGCCTGTGTCACGGTGGGAGAAATCTGCGATGCCCTGCGTGAGGTGTTCGGCGTACAGCGGGAGTTCCTTATTTTTTAAGGCGGTACACAAGGAGAATATGAGACGATGATTAAAAGAGTCCACCATATCGGTATTGCCGTCACTAACCTGAAAGAAAGCGTGGCTCTCTTCGAGCGTCTGCTGGGGCTCAAGGCGCATATCGAGGAAGCCCCCTGCCAGAGGGTGACCGAGGCTATCTTTAACCTTAGCGACGAAGTGGAAATCGACCTCCTTGAGCCGATGGGGCCGGATAGCGCCGTGGCCAAGTTCCTGGAAAAGCGCGGCGAGGGTCTTCATCATATCGCCCTGGAGGTAGATGATATCAATACAGAATTGCACGCGATGGAGGGGAAGGGGGTCCAGCTTATCGATAAAGAGGGGAGAGAAGGGGTGACCGGGAAAATCGCTTTTCTCCACCCTAAATCAGTCAACGGGGTGATGATAGAGCTTGTCCAGCCGGGAAAATAGGGGGAGTAGTTGTATGTTATTGTCATTCCAGCGCAGGCTGGAATCCAGGAGGGGGGATGAGGCAGGTGCTAGATTCTGGCTTTCGCCAGAATGACATTGGATTTTTTCCAAACAATCGTAGGAGTAGTTGAATATGAGCCGGAAAAAGATACGGGTGCTGGTAGCCAAGCCTGGACTCGACGGCCATGACCGCGGCGCCAAGGTGGTGGCGCGTGCGTTGCGCGATGCCGGCATGGAGGTCATCTATACCGGCATTCGCCAGACGCCGGAAATGATTGTCGCCACGGCCCTCCAGGAAGACGTCGATGTCATCGGGTTGAGCTGTCTCTCCGGCGCGCACCTGGAGCTCTTCTCGGAGGTTATGAAGGGGCTGGGACAAAAGGAAATGGGAAACGTTATCGTGGTGGCCGGCGGCATTATCCCCGGGGACGATATCCCCGCCCTGGAGAAAATCGGCATCAGGGCTGTTTTCGGTCCGGGCACGCGTACTTCCGATATTGTCGATGCCATTAAAAAGCTGGTGGCGGGCAAACAGTAAACTACCTCTTCACTAAACAGCGTCTCTTTCTCCCATATCATTTTTATAACATCGGCGTTTCGGCCTGTCTGAATCCCTTTTTTACTGTCCGGGTTGTTTGCTATCATTAGTATTAGGCAGAAAGACCTGTATTAAACTGTAAGGAGGAAATATGGCAAATACTCATGATAACCTTGGTGAAGCGTTTGCCGGCGAGAGCCAGGCCAACCGCAAGTACCTGTTCTTTGCCGAAAAGGCCGACGGGGCGGGGAATAAGCAGATAGCCCGGCTCTTCCGCGCCGCTGCCGAGTCGGAGACAGTCCACGCCCGCAACCACCTCAGGGTGCTCGGCGAAATCAAGTCGGACAAAGAAAACCTGGGGGCGGCCATCGGCGGGGAGAACTACGAGTTCACGGAGATGTACCCCGGCTTTATCGAGCAGGCTAAGAAGGAAGGCAACCAGAAGGGGGAAAACAGCTTCGACCTGGCCAACAAGGTAGAGCAGATACATCACAAGCTTTTCCAGGCAGCCCTGAAAGACCTGGAAGCGGGCAAGGCTTTCAAGGACGCTCCATATTACGTCTGCCAGGTCTGCGGCAACACGGTAGAAGGTGAAGCCCCGGAGAGGTGCCCCGTCTGCGGCGCGCCACGGAGTCGGTTCAAGAAGGTAGAATAGAAACACAAAAATATGGAAAGTTTAATGGGGGGCGTAAAGTCCCTCTTTCCTGTTCCCGGTCGGCTACACGATGCCACCGCCGATAAACAGCCTGACCAGTGAGATAAAGAACACCGCCGCGCTGATGACGAGTCCCGTAATAGCTATATTGCTCTTGGAACGGGCGGTGGCGATACCGCTTATTATTGCTCCCAGGATGGAGGCCGGTAGTGTCGTGAACCAGTTGAACCATCCCAGAAACGGTATAAGTCCAATCAGCAGAAAAAGCGCCGCAACCAGACTGATAACCAGGCCCACGATACTCATAGGATTGCCTCCTGTGACGCTTTGCGATGAGTATATTACAGGTGTGCAACAATGTCAAAATTTACTTCTTTCCACAGAGCGGACTTACTGTAGAGTTGGGTGCTAAGGAGGTTGACAAAGAGTCTGTTCTCTGTTAAATTGTTAGTTGATGAAGCTGGAAGATAACCAGTTTTTTTCTTTTATAACAAAATATAGTTTTTTCCATACGTTTCTTCTTCAGGCTATCTGGCCCAAAATCCGCTTTTGATTTCTACACGCTTTATTTTCTGGAAACTACCAAGGCTACCGGGTTTCTCACAGGGTGACTGAGATGGACATAGAATACGGAATGTCCGTGGTGGACAAAAATAGCAAACCCCTCGGCACGGTCGACCATATCGTTATGGATAGCTGGTCGGGAGAGCCTCGGAAATTCATCGTGCGTCTGGATGATGATGTCAGTGCCGTTTACTTCACGCCTGGGGACGTGGCTGAAGTAACCGGCAAGGGTGTCAAGCTGAACATCGCTGCTGAGAAGATGGAACGGACTTAGCTTCGATTAAGGTAGTCAAGGGTACGGAGCATGATTGAAATAGAGTGTCCCAGCTGCAACGAAATTGGAAAAATCTCTCTGGTTCAGCAGATTTATGAAGGGCCGTATCGCTGCTGGAAGTGCCGCTGCCTTTTTAGCAT